>DRAO01000108.1 GCA_011041825.1 Chloroflexota bacterium | reverse complement strand
TCGCCAGGCCCTTGAGCTCGGCAATGCTGTGCTCCGACGGCGGACGGCTGAGCAACGCCGTCTGACGGAGTTCAGGGATGACCTCAAAGGCCTTGCGCAGCGCAGCTACCGTCTCCCGGAAGACCAACTCGTAGCGGCGGGGCGTGCCACGTCCGCCTCCTCGCATAGGCAGGGCGATGGCTAAGGACTTTTCGGCAAGTTCCTCTACCAGATTCATCAGCTCACCTCCTTTCAGTGTTAAGAGCACCTCGCAGGCTTGGGTGAAAACTTCATCAGGAGAGCGATTGTTCAGACGCCAGTAAGCCTTGTAGAAGGTGGCTCCGGCGAGGGCGCTGGTGTTGAAGAGTTCCAAGTTCTCGGCGACCCGCTTGTCCTTGCGGTTTCGGGGCTCCAGGTGCTGCTGAAGGTGTTCGGTGACCACCCACAGGGCCGATGCCAAATCCAGCGCCCGCTCCAGACCGCTTGGCTCCCCCCGTTCCCTCCCGTAGAGGGTGATGCCATCGGCACCGTCCCCGAGGAGCCCCCGCAGGATGGGGGGCGGGCTGTCGAGCACCACGGTGGCCTTGAGTTCGGCGGGGTCGGCTACGGGCAGGTAATGGCGCTCGGTGACGTAAACCTTGCACCCGGTGATGGCGCTGATGATGATGGCGGCGAAGAGCCCCTTGGCCCAAACCTCGGTGCGGGTGCTCTCCTGCCCCCTGTTCCAGTAGGTGATGAGGTAGTAGTGAGGCTGGCCTCGAAAGCGCCCGGCAGTGAGGCATTCCGACCAGCCTTTTTGAGCAATCCATTCGGCCTGCCTCCTCAGAACGTCTTGCACTTCCTGCATCCATTCGGGGTCGAGTTCCCTGCGGACCAGCCACCGATGGGGCACGCCCCAGGCTTCCTCCTGCTTGCCGTAGTCCTGAATGGGCAAGGAAGTCAAATGGTGGAAATCCTTAAGAGCGTTGGCGAAGAGCATCACGTGCTCCGGGGTGAAGGAGAAGGTGGGGAGCAGGTAGAGGTACAAGCGGCGGGTTTTCCTGTAATCGGCTCCGGCGGGCAAACCCAGCCCCACCAGCTTACGGAAGACGAACTCCAGATGGCACACAGGGCACCAAAGGCGGTTCTCATTAGGCGCTTCTGAAGCAGGTAACACACGGTTAGAGAAAATACGCCCCTCATCATCAAGAATTCCAGCGCGCAAAGGTTGCACATAAGGGCTGGTGCGATTACACAGGGAACATAACTTGATGGAATGCCCTTTGCGCTTGGGGCGGGCGTATGCCGCAAGGACATCGCCTTCTGGCCGGGCTCCCACTGCCCAGGAGAGGAGCAAGTTCTCGGCCAGGTAAGCCTCTAAATCGGGGCGAAAGCCTAAATCGGCCAGGGCCGCACGGCGTCCGGCTATCGTGTCTATCTGCTCGAAAGCCTGGAGCACGTGCTCGTGCAACTTATCCAGTACCTCAGCATCGGGCAGGGATTCGGCAGGGCGGTCGGCAAAGGCCGGGCCACGCAAGAAATGGTAGGCGATGACGAGCACGTATTTACCGAAACCACCTCTAGACCAGGCGGCTTGCTCGGCCCGGAGGTTATCCGCTGCTTTGGCAGGAACGGGGAAATGCTCCAGAAACCAACTCAGCCTGTCTTCGGCGGGGTTCAGATCCCGCACGAGGGTGTCCACATACAGCAGGTAACGGTAAGCTCTGAACCACCTCTCGTTGAAAGCCTTTGACTCCGATAGGGAAATCCCGAAGCGTTCCCCAACGGTATCCAGCCAATCGGACGGGAGCTCTTTACGCCTTGCGGCTAAGCCGGCAAGCTCCTTCTCAGGCAGGCGAGGGTCGGCCCTGGCGATAGTGAAATCCTCTTTGACCACTTCGAGCAAGTCCGGGACATCGGCAAAAGCGTAAACATAGCGCTCGAAATCGCTCTTCTGGCGACGCATCCCGGCTTTAATCATCCCGCTGTCAGCCTGCTCTTGCGAGGTCAGATTCCGCAAGACGCCATCCACCACCCCACGGATGAACTCCTCCCGGTCAAACCCATCCTCAAGACGTGGCCCTGTGTAAAGTGTCCCGGTGGCGAAGTAAAGCAAGGGGTAAAAGCCGTAATCCCTTTCCAGCTTCTCGGCCACGACCCGGTGGATGGTGTTGGTCAGCACGCCACGGACGTCCTTAATCTGATGCCAGCAGAGGGAAAAGCGGCCCTTGCCGGGCGTGAACCACGGCCCAAGGCGAACCAGCCACCCTTTGAGAGAAGACTCGGCCTCGTCCAGGGATTTGATGGAAGCCAGACCGTCGGCCAGGCGCACCAGGAGCTCCAGCAGCGGGGCGTTTTCCTCCAGGGTGAGGAGCAGGTCCCCGTGCCTGGTGCTGCGCTTGTGCACATTGGCCGCCCGCATAAGGTGCTCGTCCACGTCGGCGAAATCCCGCAGCCCCAGGGCCTCGTATTCCTCCCGGAGGCGTTCCAGCGGGATGGCGAACTCGGTGGAGCCGATGGGCTCGACATCGGGCAATTTGTGTACCTCGTGGACGGTGTAGAGGGCGATGGCTTTCCGCAAGGCCGCTTCGTCCAGGCCGTGGATGGGTATCCCCTGCTCCACGACAAAGCGCAGGAACCGGGCCAGGCCGAAAACGCCGTTGATGATATGGGTGAAAAGGGACTGCTCCGGCAGGTGCTGGTAATCCTTTCCACCCTTTGCCAGCAGCAGGTGATAACCCCGCCGGAGCATCGCCGGGACGTAGCGGTCTACGTATTCGCTCAAAACCCTTTCCAGGGCTTCTAAAGTGAGCATAGCACCTCCAGTCATAAAGGATTCTGATAAGGGGCGTGTTTCCCTGAGCAACAGTAAACTCGTTGTCTAGGGTAAACACTTCCTCCCCTTTTACATCATAGCATACCCATACCCCCACATCCGTGTGGATTTAGTTTGAAATCAGTCCAGAGTCCATAGTCCTTAGTCCATAGTCCTTAGTCCGAAGTCCTTAGTCCCGAGTCTCCGGCCCTGATCTCACAATTTCTGGCCGGGACTTCAGACTCAGCACTGTAGACTATGGACTGCGGACTATGGACTCCGGACTGTGGACTGTGGACTTCGGACTTCGGACTATGGACTCCGGACTGTGGACTTCGGACTTCGGACTT
>DRAO01000244.1 GCA_011041825.1 Chloroflexota bacterium | reverse complement strand
TGGCTCGTTTTTCCACGGGCTGGCCCGCTATCAGATTCCTGACCTTTCCCATCACAAGTTCAGTTTCTTCCTTCCGATTGACAAAACGGGCCGGCGCATATTGGGGGGTAGATACGGTTTTGCTCATACTCATAATAACCTCCTAAAGCTTGGCTTTCATACTTTCATAGCACCCTCCTGCTTAAAAAGAAAGGAAGAGGCGAGGTTCTTCGTTAACCTCACCTCTTCTATAGCAAGAGTTCCCTGGCCCTGCTCTCCGCCTGGTACCAGTGAATGGCTGCTTCTACATCCTCCTCCTTAAGCAAACCGGTGGGGCCTTCCCTAAGAATGTGTTCCTCTATCACCCTGCGGGTGAGGACCAAAATCTCCCGGGGGATAGGGAAAACGGTTTTAGCCAGGATGGTTTCTACATCCCGCAGGGCCGGGGAGGCAACAGCATCCAGGCTGCTAAAGGCTCCCTCGCTGGCCACATAAACCCGACGTCGGATTACCTCTGCCAACAAAGCCGGGGTCCATTGAATGGTGGAAATGCGTTCAGGGGCAACCACATTGGGAAAACGCTTCTTAAGAACAGGCTCCGTTTCTACAGGCAGGAAACCTTTGAAGAAAACTTTTAGCTCTGCCCATTCTTCTACTAAAGGCATCAGAGAAGCCAGGCACTCGGCCACTGCTTCGGGATTGGCTATTGTTTCGGGTGCTCCATCGAACCCATCAGCAAGGATATATAT
This sequence comes from Chloroflexota bacterium, assembly GCA_011041825.1. Lineage (GTDB taxonomy): Bacteria > Chloroflexota > Anaerolineae > SpSt-600 > SpSt-600 > HyVt-206. The sequence continues at coordinate 2,401 of DRAO01000244.1, read as the reverse complement.
AGCGGGGAAGCCCAGGATATCCAACAAAAGTTCCCGCAGCCGTCTCCAGCGCTCCAGAGGGGAAGGCAACGAGGTGATATCAGGTGCCATATCCAGTTCATTACATAAACGTAACAGCTCATCTGTCCCCGGCGGATTCGGGAGGATGAAAGTGGGGTCCAGCACTTCTCGAAGGGCGCTCACATCCTGAGCCTGGCGGCAGCGTTCTATATAAACAGAAAGAGCCGCCGGGAGGTTCCAGAACAGCGTTTCGTAAACTCGACGGCGGCCCCTTTCATCCAAGCGGAAGAACCAGTGGGGTCGGTGAGCCAAGGCCAGGAAAAGGGAAATTGCGCCAGCACGGGTTATCGCCGCAAGGTGGTCCTCCAAGGAGGGATGAGAATGCCCCCAGGAGAGGAAGGGGGGCACATAAGGAATGGGGAAAGGCCGGGTTATTTCCTGGCCCAGCCAGCAAGCCTGAGTAATGCTGATGCGGAGGGCGGTTTTACCCCCGCCTGCGGGGGCAAAAACCCACGAAATCACATTCCCCCAAACCCGTGCGAAAATATGATGACCAACCAGATATTCGTTTAGACGGGTATCGGTTGCTGCATCCAGGGGCTCAAAGGGATCAAAAGAAAGACCAGCCCATTTCAACCAATCGGCTACTTTACTTATATCCACAAATTCCTCAATCATTTGGGGCAAGGCCATCATAACCATTAACCTAACGAAAAATGAACGATCACGCTCCTCAATGTCTTAAAAACTGTTCATTCACACAACGTTAAAGAAAACCTGCTCCTCAGAGCTACAAGGGGTTTAGGAAGCAAGAGGAAAATCAACTTTTATTATAGCACTTTTATTAAAACTTTACTTTTGCACTTACCTCACCATTTCCTTACAGATGACTTACCAGCGTACCCGAAGGGTGACTCCAAAGCCCCGACGGGTAATAAGCAGAACCGGGTTCTTAGGGTCAGGTTCAATGGCCTTCCGCAACCGCCAAATGTTGGTATCTATTAAGCTAGCATAATCCTTTGGGGCTTCATAATCAGGATCTGCTGGACGAGGTACTCGATCCAGGCCTCGATACACCCTAAAATATAGCTCACCCTTACTGACCACTTCACCGCTCCGTTGGTAGAGATAACGCAGTATCTCGTAAGCCTTCTCCGGCAGTTCCTCCAGATTAATCCTGCGTCCTCCAACAATCGCCTGGCACCTCTTCTCATCCAAGTAGAAGCGGGGTGGATGACGTAAGCGCAATTTTCTCCACGTTTTCTCATCAATAGGGCTAGCATCAGGATGGCGGGCGTAATACTCAGCCAAAACTGCTATTTGGTCTAACCATTCCCTGGGTGATTCACCACCTACCTTTTCCAGCCATTCTAAGAAATCCGGGGCAGAGCACAACTCTTGTAGAGAAAAAGCTTCCCGCCCAAAAGCAAAGGCTAATCTGCGCTCTACCAGTCGTCGGAGAGTAGGTGCATCCCAACGGAGATGAATGCTTTCAATTCGCCGCCGTGCAAGGCCCCCGGCTCGACTTATAACAGGCTCGATGTGGGCCAGGAGGCAAAGTTTATACACCAACCCTTTATGCTCGAAAAGCGAGAGAGTGGAAAAGAATGCCCTCAGACCTTCAATGAGGCGGTCGAAAGCTATCTCGCTCCATCCTTCTAAGCCATCGCTTAACACCCAGATGCTTTCCATACCCATCGTTTGCAGGGCATTGACCAGCTCGGCTATAATCTGTTCAAGAGGAGCATCCTCGTAGATGACATCCGGCACTGTGGCTGTTAGAATCTGACGGATAAGAGATGCGCCTCGGTATTGACTTTCTGTGAGAGGTCCCCAGCGCAGTTCGGGTTTGCCTAAAGTAAAACGGTGGATGAACCATACCAGGCGGGCCTGAGCCCAGGGGGGTGCAACAGTGTAATCTTCCGGATGATGAGCCAGGTGGTGAATCAGAGAAGCGGCGCAGGCATCTAGAATTCGCCTCGCCATTTGTTTCACCCAGGCCAAGCCCGGTCGGATTTCTTCGGAAGGAGGAACAGGGCGCCAGGAGACCAGAAGACGCAAAGGTTTGCCGCTAGCGTCTTTGCTGTAAGCTTGCAGAGCCCGATAAATTGCTGTCTTGCCACTGCCAGGCTCACCGAAAATAATCACTGAACGAGGTCCCGCCATCCTCCCAAATTCCGGCGGCGGTACAAAACAAGCTAGCAACCAGGGCTCCTCCTCAGCTCGCAAGATGGAAAAAGCCCCAGGCCCAGGTGGAGATTGGTTCCAGTCATCACTTAACTGGCTTATTCCGCTCATTGTGCATCTCCCAAAACAGCTTCAAAATCCTCAGGAGTTAAAAGCCCTTGTTTCCTGCCTATGCACCGAAGCAATTCGTTCCCTAATCGTATTAACTCCCCAG
>DRAO01000386.1 GCA_011041825.1 Chloroflexota bacterium | reverse complement strand
GTGGTGCGCCACCCGATGCCCTATGGCGACCTGAGGAAGCAGATAGTGCAGCGTTTCGCCTCGCTGGAGGATTTGGACCGCCACAATTGCACCATTGAGGAGAGGGAGGATTACGAACCCCACTTGGTGCGAGGGGTTACCGTTTATGCAGGGGTGGATTACGAGAAAATCCTGCGGGAGGCGGAGAAAGAAGCGGATGTCATCGTCTGGGACGGTGGCAACAACGACTTCCCCTTCTTCGAGCCCGACCTCCACATCGTGGTGTGTGACCCCCACCGTCCCGGCCACGAGGTTCGTTATCACCCTGGTGAGACCAACCTGCGGATGGCTGATGTAGTGGTCATCAACAAGGTGGAGACGGCTGAACCGGAGAATGTGAACCTGGTGCGGGAGAACATACGTCGGGTGAACCCCGAAGCCATCATCGTAGAGGCGGCCTCGCCCATTTTCGTGGATGAGCCGGAGGCCGTCCGGGGGAAGCGGGTGTTAGTCATAGAAGATGGCCCCACCCTCACCCATGGTGAGATGAGTTACGGAGCTGGTATTGTGGCTGCCAAACGTTTTGGGGCAGCGGAGATTGTAGACCCCCGGCCCTATGCTGTGGGCTCCATAGCTGAGACCTTCCACAAATACCCGCAGATTGGTCCCCTTCTGCCAGCGGTGGGTTACGGCAGGAAACAAATCGAGGAATTGGAGGCCACTGTCAATTCCACTCCTTGTGATTTGGTGCTGGTGGCTACCCCAATAGACCTGCGCCGGGTCATTAACGTGAACAAGCCTGTGGACCGGGTGCGTTATGAACTCCAGGAGATAGGCCGTCCCAATTTGCAGGAGGTAATTCAGAGCAGATTCTAAAAGGGGGTACGTTGTTTTCGACGGCAGCGAAGCTGCCGTCGAAAACAACGTGGTTTACTACGCTTGCCTCAGGGCAAAAATGCACATCAACTCCTGCGCCTCAGGGCCGAAACAGCAGCCACGAGGCCCCCGAAGAAAGCGGTGGTTTCTATAAAGGGTAGGGCAACCATCTTGCTTGCTTTTCCCACCGTTGATTCGACCTCTTTGAAACTCCTTCGCACCTGAGGGATAAAAATCCTGGCCCTTACATCCAGCCAGTTGAAACCTTTAAGGGTGAAGTAGCAGGCCACTCCTATCGCCAGGAAAACGCCAAACGCCTCAAAAGCCAGTAGCACGAGGGACAAATCCCTCCAGAAAGCCATACCCTTTCCCTCCTCTTGCCAAGCTTGACTGAATCCTACAATATTGTGGGTGTTTTGTCAACTTTCCACCCACTGTTACAGAGTCGCACGAGGGTGTTGAAAAAGTGCCACGCCGTTCTTCCTCAAAGGGTTCTCCCTGACGGGGGCGGGTTAAAAGGCTTTTTGGGTTATCTTCTCGCACGGCAGCTTCGCTGCCGTGCGAGAAGATACCTCTTTTTCCCTTCTTTGCCTCACGGGTGGGGGGTTGACCTCAGAGTTTTTCGACACCTTCTCGCACGTAAGTTTGCCTTTTCTTCAACTTTCAGGTATAATGGGGTGGGTTATCAGTGCGAGGATGAGGTCAGAGTGAAAGGATGGCGTGTCCTAGCCTTTGTCACAGAATTGGGGTTTACCATTGGGTTTAGCATTTTGCTGGGTATAGGACTGGGTTGGTGGGTTGATGGGCGTTTAGGTACCCAGCCTTTGTTCACAATCTTAGGTCTTCTTCTGGGCCTTGCTTCCGCAGGCTATAATCTATATCGCCTTGTGATTCTGGGACGCTGGGAAGGGAGAGAAAAAAAACAATGACCTGGAGCCTGGTAACGCTGGGGTTCCTTGCCGGAGCAGGCGGCTCCTGGCTCAATAGTTACCTCACGGAACTAGCGGTCAAATTCTTGTTTTCCTCCCGAAATTCCCCCACCTGGGGGGCTGGTCTGTTTGGCCTCTTTTTTATGACAAAATTAACCCTTCTTTTTGCCTTCTGCTATGCTGTCATCCGATTCCTGCACTTTTCCCTCTGGGCTGTCATCGCCGGCATATTGTCCCATCAGGCATTCCATCTCATTCGCCTTGCCCTTCGTTACAGGACCAGGATCAAGGCCGGCAATCAAACCTTAGATGAGCGAGGGGTGTAATGGTCGGGAAACTCTTTGGCCTTGAATTGCCGGAAATTTCTATGGGAGCCGAGGTTATCTTTCACATAGGCCCCCTCCCCATAACCAATACTATCTTGACCACCTGGTTAACGATGGCTCTCCTCATCACGGTGGCTATCTTGATCAGGAAACGCCTTAGCCTTCTCCCGGACACTTTCCAGAGCATTGTTGAGATAATCGTTGAAACCCTCTACAATCTAGTTACCGGGGTAGCAGGGGAAAAACTGGGTCGGAAAATCTTCCCTCTCATTGCTACCCTCTTTATCTTCATCCTCACCGCCAACTGGATGGGCCTCCTCCCCGGGTTTGCCTCAATTTACCGGGAGATGGAGCATCACGGTGAAATCATCAAGGTGCCCTTGCTCCGCCCGGCCAATAGTGACCTTAACACAACCCTGGCGATGGCCCTTATCACAGTTATATTGGTTCAGGTGGCGGGCATTGCCTACCGGGGAATCAAGGGTTACCTAAAGGAATTCATCACCCCGACCATGCTAGCACCTCTTATGGCTCCCATCCACCTGATAAGTGAGCTTTCCCACATCCTCTCCCTCTCGGCACGACTTTTCGGCAACATCTTCGGCGGCGATGTGGTCTTAATGGTTATCTTCTATATGTTACCGGTGCTAGCTCCGGCTGTATTTATGATTTTGGAATCCTTATTCGGGTTCATCCAAGCGGTTATCTTCTCGGTCTTGAGCCTCATATACTTTACGATGGCAGCAGCCGAGGAGGCTGAGCATTAAAGCTCTCACAAACCAATAGAAGGAGGTTGTGGTTATGGATGCCAAAATAGCCGCCAACCTGGCAGCAGGTTTCGCTATGGCAATCGGCTCTATCGGCCCGGGATTGGGCATCGGTATGGGGGTATCCAAGGCTATGGAAGCTATAGGGCGCAATCCCGAAGCTGCTGACAGGCTTTTCACGCCGATGATTGTCGGCTTGGGCCTGGCCGAGGCAGTTGCTATCTATGCTCTGGTCACGGCTCTTGCCCTTATC
>DRAO01000398.1 GCA_011041825.1 Chloroflexota bacterium | reverse complement strand
GGTTCTGCTGGGCTCTCCAAAAGAAAAAGGGGGATGACCGTTGATTAAGCGTGGCATTACCTGAGGCTGCTTTAGCCTGGAACCGAAGCCCAGGCTGAGTGATAGGAGAGGGCTTTTAATGCCTTAAGTAGTCCGCTTCCGATGGGCTAAGAGCAACTTAACCCTGAGCTTTAGCTCTGGGCAAGCAGGGATTCAAACTCCGCCCAGGTTAACCCTCTCTCGCCTATTTTGATGCTCTTGCCCTCGCCGTGAAAGTCAGACCCCCCGGTTTTGAGGAGCCCAAACTCATCGGCAAGGGCGGAGAACCCCCTGATCAGCTTTTCCACGAATTCCTTGGATGCTCCCTTGTAAGGGTGGTTCTTATCATACGTGTATGAAACCTCCAGCCCTCTCAGGCCAGCTTTCTTCAAGCGGGCGATGAGCTTCCTCGAATCCTCTGGAAGGTGATAAATGCCCGGATGAGCTAGGACTGGAATCCCTCCAACTTTGATGATAGCTTCTATGGCCTGAGAGGGCGAGAGGTAGAAGGTGCGTCTTATGTAAGCTTTGCCCTTCCGGGACAGGAATTCATCGAATACCTGCTGGATGTCCCGGAACCGCCCTGGATTGCGCTCCATAAGCACCCTGGCGATGTGTATCCTGCCAGGCACCCCCCTGGCGAGGGTGAGGACTTCATCCACTTCTATGTTCAGGCCAAAGCTCTGTAAGAGCTTTGTCTGCCGTATTTTCTGCTCCACCCGGGCATCGGCCACTTTCTTCAACAACGCCTGAAAATCCGGGTCACGGTGGTTGATGAAGTACCCCAGGATATGGAGCTCACGGTTGCCCTCCTCTTCACCTCCATCAACGCTTATCTCCACCCCGGGGATTACCTTTACCCCCAGGCTCCGGCCCTCTTCAATGGCCTCGTCTACCCCGGCAACATTATCGTGGTCAGCTATACCCAGCACATAAACCCCGGCAGCACGGGCCTTCCGCACCACCTCAGCAGGGTTATGGCTTCCATCTGAACGGTTGGTGTGCACGTGCAAGTCAACGGGATACATAAAACTGGACTCCTTTGCAGGTGGGGTTCCTCCCTCAAGTTTAAAAGGCAATCTCACCGAAATCCTCGGCTATGATGATCTCTCCTTTGAAATGCTCGGCAGCCTCTTCCCGGACCTTCTCGGGTTCCATCGTGGGCCAGAAATGCACCAACACGAGCTTCTTAACCTCACACCTCTGGGCCAACTGTGCAGCCTGGACCGGGGTGGTATGCCCTCGGGTTGGCCTGGAGACAGAGCACTCGTGGATGAGGATGTCAGCCCCCTTAGCCAAAGCCACCATTTCCGGGCAGGGGCCAGTATCGGCGGAATACACGACGGAAGACTTGCTGAGCTTGGAGGTGATCTTAAGGGCCAAAGTAGGCACTATGTGGCGCACAGGTGTGGTGATAAGGGTGAATTCTTCGGTGTCCAAGAGCACGTGTCCTCTATCTTCCGGAACCTTGTGGAACCGGAGGAAAGGGGCTCTCAGGCCGAAGGCATTGAGAACCGTCGTAACTGTGCGCAGGGCAGGGAAGTTAGCATACAGGGTCAAAGGGGCTGCCCTCTTGGCCATTATAAAGTGGTGGATCAGAGAGGGTAAACCGTAGGCGTGGTCAGGATGTTGGTGGGTTAAGAATACGGCAAACAGACGAGAGGGGTCAAGCTGGGCTTGCAGGAGCTTGCGATAAGGGTTAGCAGCGCAATCAATGAGGAGCAAACCTGAGGGAGTTTCAAAGACCAGCGAGGTATTATCCCTCTCTACCGAGGAAAGAGAGGCCCCCGTGCCCAAGATGATAAGCCGCTGCGACGCCATAAACACCTCCCTCTATCCCCCCACGATGGGGATTTCCCGCCCACAACGAGGGCACTTCCCATCTCGCAGGTTGCAACCGGTCACAGAGAGGCCAAAGCGTTCGATTAAAAGGTGACCGCAGTTGGGGCAATAGGTGTTTTCCCCAGGGTGCCCCAGGACATTACCGATGTAAACGAACTCCAATCCTTCTTCCAACCCGATTTGCCTGGCTTTTTCCAGGAGCTTAACAGGGGTGGGGGGAGCATTGAAGTGGTAAGCCGGGTAATATCCGGTCACGTGCCAAGGGGTATCTGGCCCCAACTCGTGGTAGATACGGGAAGCGATGGAGTGCAAAGTAACCTCATCGCTGTTGACAGAGGGGATCACCAGGGTGGTCACCTCCACGTGTACTCCTGTCTCCTTGGCTGCCTTGCAGTTCCGCCAGACTTTTTCCACGTCGGCCTTGCAGAATTTCCTTACGGCCTCGGCTCCCCCTTTTACATCTATGTTCATCGCATCTAACCCGGCCTCGATGAGGAGCTCCAGAGCTTGAGGGGTCATATACCCGTTAGTGACGAAGGTATTGTAGAGACCCTTCTCTCGGGCTAACCTGAAGACCTCCAATGACCATTCCAGAGAGAGTGTGGGCTCGTTAAAGCTAATGGATGTGCCCTGGCATCCACGACGGATGGCCTCTTGTACGAATTTCTCCGGGGAATAGAAGCGGGCCAAGATGGGGTCCGGGGCTGATTTGGAAATCTCCCAATTCTGACACCAGGGGCAATCGAAGTTGCATCCGAAACTTCCCGCTGTGAGAGCTACGCTACCGGGGTAGAAATGGTAGAGGGGCTTCTTTTCAATGGGGTTAGCCGAGAGAGAGGAAACCATCCCATAGATAAGGGTGTAGAGCTTTCCTCTGTAGTTAATTCGGGTTCCACACCATCCCTTTTGCCCTTCCCTCAATACACAATGACGCTCACAGGTGAGGCATTTTACCTTATCATCAACCTTTTCCTGAAGCAAAGCGAGGCGGACAAAAGGGCTTTTCTCCATCATAGCATAAAAATTTAAGGCGGCGGCCGGATTCGAACCGGCGAATGGGGGTTTTGCAGACCCCTGCCTTAACCACTTGGCTACGCCGCCTCAAACGAAAGAACTCATCCGCCAAAATTATACCACAAATTCCCAGGCACTGCAAACAAATTCTTGTTAGCGTATCAAGTTTGGGACAAGGTCACTGTGGTTCCCCCCAAGAGATAGCTGATGCGCATCCTATTTCTTGTATGATTTGGCCTTGTTAGCTACAAGATGTAGGGG
>DRAO01000360.1 GCA_011041825.1 Chloroflexota bacterium | reverse complement strand
GCTGGCGGTATCCTGATACCCCCGCCCTCGTGGCGGGGGAGCATCAATCAAAGTCCGCTCGGCACCTGGTGTGCCGAGCGAATCAAAATTTTCAGATACGTTCTTAGCTACCGCACAAAGGCAAGGTTACATTTAAGGGATGCAGAGCCGCTGACCGGCCCATATAAAGTCAGAGTACAGGCCATTAGCCCGTTTGAGAGCCGCTACGGTGGTGCCGTAGCGCATCGCAATGGAGGAGAGGGTATCGCCCCATCGTACTAGGTAGATGGCACGGCAACCGCCCCCCAGCTTCCCACCTCCGCCAGGAGGGTCTGTCTCCATATTCTTGAAAGTTACAACCTTGCAGAAACCCGTGGCCTCCAATGTGACCCGGACCGATTGAGGCGTGACGGGCGTCCATCCCTCCTTCGTTTCCTCTGAAATTATGTAAATACCGGGGGTTAGCTTGTTAAAGCGAATATGGCCCGTGCCATCGGTTACACCGGTGATTGCTTCCCCCCCGAAGGCCGGTTGAATGGTGATGCTCCATCCAGGCAAGCCTGAGCCATCGTAAGCATCCTTTTTGAAGACGTCCACACAGGCGAATTCTGTCTTGTTCTTGAAACGAATGGACTTGCACTTGAACGGTTCGGTAAGTGTAACCTCTTGCTCAGGAGGCGTGACTGCTTCCCATCCGGGCTGTTGAACTTCCGAGATAACCCAGGTGCCCAGTTTCAGCCCCTCAAAGCGGAAATAGCCCGAAGCATCTGTAAGGGCGGTGAACTTCTCCTTGGTCTCCTTATTCTGAGCTACGATGGTCCACCCGGGGAGACCCTGGTTCCACTGATTAATCTTGTAGCCGTCTATACATCCTAAAGGCTCATTGACGAAGGTTACTCGTTCGCAACGCCCTGGCTCAGTTAAATTCACCTCCTGCGAAGTAGGGCTAACTGGATGCCACCAGCGTTGGGTGGATTCCTGGACAGCCCACTTTCCCAAGGCGAGGTTGGCAAACGTGGTGCAACCCGTTTTGCCCGTGATTTGGCTGACCTCGGGCCAGGTGCCATCAACCCGGCGGATGGTCATCTTCCATCCTGGAAGAGGATTGCCGGTGTTGTCCTGCTTGCAGGCGACAATACACGCATAATGGACCTGTTGATTGACGAAGGTCACCTTCTCACATACACCTGGTGTGCGAGGTGAATGGAGGGTTATTGTCCTTCGGCTAGGATAACCGGCGACGGGCATCCAGCCGCTTTTCTGTTCCTCCTCCACCGTCCAGGTACCTGGTGCCAGATTTTCAAAGCGGCATTTCCCCTCCGAATCGGTAGTTGCCGTTAAAGTGGTATGCCCATCGCTGACCGTGATTTGCCAGCCGGGGATGCCTATGCCCTTTGAGGAACCCGGAAATCCTTTGACATCCAACTTCGTTGCTTCTATGCAGGCCAAGGCTTCTACCTTGAAGCGGACCTGTGCACACTGGTCACCGCTCCCACTGAGTGTAACTTGAAAGGATGCAGGGGTAAATGGGCGCCAACCCTGGGGTATCTGGAGTTCCACAGTCCAGGTCCCACCGGGCAGTGAGGCAAAACGGAAATGCCCTTGAGAATCGGCTTGCTGGGAGAAAGTGGTCCCATCTTCCGCCTTAATCGTTACTTTCCAGTTTGCGCCTACAGCCTGGTGATACCGGTCAATTATAAATCCCTCGATGCAAGTTCCTCCCTGAGATGGCACCGGTGGCTCAAAAACAACCGTTGGGGTTGGCTCGGAAACCTGTTCGGGTTCGGTGTTACCGGGGTGTTCCTCCTCTTGGAGGGAAGGTTGGGTGGCTATGTTCAAAGCCGCTGGCGATGTGGGGGTTGGAGCAATCTTGGAAGAGAAGCCAAGTTGGAAGAGGAACAGCCCCGTCACGATAAACAGGGCCAGACTGCCGAGCAGAGCAAGCCAAAGCACCCGTGAATTCATAATGCCCTCCAAATACATATTTTCGACGGTGACAATGCCACCGTCGAGAAATTTTCCTCCAAGGACTTAGAATGTGCTTGCATCCTGAAGGGCAGGTTCCTGGCTCTTCAGAAGAATGGCCTCTTTATACATCAATTCAGCTCTACACCACCCATAACATGAAGGGAACTCACTGCATTTTAGGCATTGAGGTGGTCTTGCTGAACGCCATTTCTCCATTCCTGATGATAACCATACCTCCTCCAGTGATTGTGTAAGGAGATTCCCTACAATCATTGGAGCATGATTACAAGGTCGCACATTCCCCCACGGATCCACTGTAGCCATCGCATCCCCGGCCATACACACTCCCGATGAATTAGGAGCCAGGCAGTTAGGAACAGGATTACCCCAACGTATGGATGCCCCTTGTGCCCTCAATGCTTCAATTGTTTCCACAGCTTTAATGAACTGTAAAGGGGTTGGCTCAATCTGAGGCAAAGGAGAACCGATGAAGCGGTTGAAGACCGCCTGGCGTGCTCCCAACTCCTTGCTGAAAGCCACAATCTCCCCGATGCGGTTCCAGTTGTATCGGGTGATAACCGTGCTGGTAGCGACCCGAAGCCCCGCCTCGGTAGCCAGGCGGATGTTAGCCACAGTTTCCTCAAATGAACCTGGCGTGCAGGTGAAAGCCTCGTGTGAAAAAGCATCAGGGCCGTGGAGGGAAATGAGCAAGCCGTGGAGGGTGGGGATGCTTTTAAGGAAGGAAACAAGGCGCTTCGGCTCCTGCCAGCGGGCGTTGGTGAAGAGGGTGAAGGGGATGCCAAGGGCGTCTATGTCCTTAATGATGGCCTCAAATTCGGGGTGAAGCGTAGGTTCACCGCCGGTGATCTTAAACCAAGCTGCTGTGGGGGCGAGCCTCTCCAACACCCGGTGCCATCCCTCATAATCCAAGGGAGGCGGATTGCTTTGATGGGAGAAAACATTGCTACACCCCACACAGGCATTGTTGCAGGCGAAGGTGAGTTCGAGGAAGAATACAGGGATTTTCGTTTCACCGGTGAACACATCACAAGCGCAGTCGCCCATTGAGGCCTCCTTCAATGCGACATAAGAAATGTGCTAATCCATAGCTCTAACTCCTTGCTCTCAACACCCCACCGCTTTAACTCTTCTTGCATCCAAGCAATGCGCCTCTTCTGTTCAATTTCGGGCACTCCTTCTAACCAATCCTCGAG
>DRAO01000061.1 GCA_011041825.1 Chloroflexota bacterium | reverse complement strand
GCGAATACGCCGTGCCCACCGTGTACGATATGCCGGTGGAGATTGTGCCCATCATCGTGGAGGTGCCTGACCCCGCCGGTCCTTACGGGGCCAAGGGCGTGGGCGAGATGACCACCCTCCCCACCGCCCCGGCCATCGTCAACGCCATCCACGACGCCGTGAACGTGTGGGTGAACGAATTGCCCGCCACTTCGGAAAGGGTACAGCGTCTGATAAGGGAGAAGCTGGCATAGCTCTATTGCGAATCCTGTGAAAAGGCGTTCTCCAACCTCATCCGTGTGAGAGAACGCAGACCCATCTGAATTGCATCAAAGAGTACGGGGGAATACGATGGGGTCAAAGGGAAAACCCTTTGAGGGCAAACGAGGTGCTCGGATCAAGGAGGCCATACAGGGCTATTTATATCTCCTCCCGGCAACCATCATCATCTTCGTCTTCCACCTGCTTCCCGTGACTTACGCTTTCTACATAAGCCTCCATAAATGGAAAGTGAAGAAGGTCGCTTTTGTCGCCTTTCAAAATTACATCAAAGCCCTTAATGACCCCCTCTTCTGGAATTCCCTTAAGGTGACCGTCTTCTATGTCGTAGGCACTGTACCGGTTACCCTTATCCTCGCCCTGATAATTGCTTACCTCCTGTTCCAGAAGATTCAGGGGCGTTCCATCTACCGCACGGTATATTTCCTCCCCTACATCACCTCCACCGTGGCTTCTTCCGCTGTCTGGCTGTGGATTTTCAACCCCCGCCATGGTCCTTTGAACCAATTTCTGGAATTCATAGGGTTACCCCCTCAGCGATGGCTCAATGAGCCCAGGGGCATCTTTGAAATCCTGGGGGATGCACTAGGGGTAAATGTCCCAAAGGGTTTTGGAGGTCCCAGCCTGGCGCTGGTCTCCATTATGGTGTTTGTCATCTGGTTCTATGTGGGCTACGATGCCACGATTTTCCTGGCGGGTCTGGGCAGCATCCCTTCGGAGCTTTACGAAGCGGCCAAGATTGATGGGGCAGGGCGATGGCAGCTCTTCCGATACATCACCTTGCCCCTCCTTTCCCCCACCATCTTTTTCCTTACTCTGGTGGCGACCATCGGCTCCTTCCAAGCTTTCAACCATATCTACGTGATGACCAGTGGCGCCGGAGGGGCCCTAGGTGGCCCTCTCCATACCACCACCACGACCACGATTTACATATTCGACACTTTCTACAATCGGATAAACATCGGTTATGCCACAGCCATTGCCTTCCTCTTGTTCTGGCTGATCCTGGGTTTAACCATACTCCAATACCGCATAGGTGAACGGAGGGTTTTCTACGGATGAGAGACCAAGAGCGCCGCTTTATCCTTATGGAGAAACTCAGCAAAGCCCTTATCTACCTGGCACTTACCCTGGGGGCGCTTATCTCCCTGTTCCCCTTCATCTGGATGATTTTGACCTCTTTCAAAAGCTATCGGGAGGTAGCCACCCGGGTCTTCTGGCCAGCGGCACTAAACCCGCTTACATATCGCCTCCCGCCTGAGCAGCGCCCCATCCCCTGGCTCTTCCACAATTTCGTGGAAGCGTGGAACTCGGCTCCTTTCGCCCGTTACTTCTTCAACAGCATTGTGGTCTCCGTGTTCACTGTGCTGGGGGTGCTCATTACCTCCTCCCTGGCAGCCTATGCCTTCGCCCGACTGCGCTTTCCAGGGCGCAATATCATCTTTATGCTCTTCCTAGCCACGATGATGATACCCGGGGAAATCCTCCTCATCCCCAACTTCATCATCATCAAGCACCTGGGGTGGTATGATACCTATTGGGCCCTCATCATCCCCTGGACGGCAAACGTGTTCTCGATTTTCCTCCTGCGCCAGTTCTTCGCCACCATCCCGCAGGAGCTTTACGATGCAGCAGTGCTGGACGGGTGTGGACACTTCCGGTTCCTCACTCAGATTGTGCTGCCCCTTTCCCGGCCAGCACTGACCACAGTGGCTTTGTTCAACTTCATCTGGAGCTGGAATGCCTTCCTCTGGCCGCTCATCGTGACCAGCCGGGAGGAAATGCGCCCCATCCAGGTGGGCCTGGCTTTCTTCGTCACCGAATCGGGCACCGATACCCAGCTCCTTATGGCCGCTGCCACCATAACCATCCTGCCCATTGTAACGCTGTACTTCTTCGTCCAACGCCAGTTCATAGAGGGAATTTACACCGGAGGAATAAGGGGATAAGGGGAAATCCCTTTTTCTGCGGTTTTAAAACACCGGCTTCCGGAGGAGGATGCGTTCATCGCCAACCCGCTTGGTAATTTTCTCCTCATCCAGATGTTCCATAAGGGCTAGGGCATACTTGCGGCTGGTTCTGAACATATCCCTTACTTGAGCGACCTTTATTCTCCCCTCCCGTTCCAGCCTCTCCACCACCTGACGCACCATCTCCCGATAGGTGTCAGCCAGGAAGACCACATCGGGGTTAACCTTTACCAGGATGCCCATATCCAGCAAGGCATTGAAGACTTCCTCCCCCAGCTTCCTCTCGCACTCGGCCACCGAGGGGGTGACATAGGGGTTCTCCCGGAAGTGGGCCAGGAGTTCCTCAACCAATCGCTGCTGCTGAGGGGTGAACTTAATCCGGTGGCTTGGAAGGCGCAGCAAGGCCCCTTCTTCCACGACCTTGCCCTCGGTTACAGCTCGGGTTATGGCTTCATTGAACACTTCGGTGGACATCCGCAGGCGGCTTTTGAGCTCCTCCCGGGGCATCCCTTTCCGAAGGGGATAAAGCTGGTGATATTCCTCCAGGAGCCCCACCAGCCGCCTGAGAATCCTCTCCCACCCAGAAGCGGAGATAAAATAGGCGTTTTTCTGCATAGCTGCCTTGAGATTGGGCCATTTCGGGGAGAGGGTGAACACTTCCTTCCGGGCTGATAAACCCTCCAAGACCTGAATGGCCTCTTCCTCCCCGAGGCCACTGCGGATTACCAACTCTTTGAAGCGGGCAGGTTCCCGGGTTTTGAGAGATTCCAAAACCACTTCCTCAGGTGTCCCCTGAGCCAGCACCCGCAGGTGTTCTATTACTTCAGGGCGAAAGCGGCGGTGTTTCCGAGGAGGATGAGGGTCAATCACCCGTCCTCCCCCTACTGTAACGGGGGGAGAAGGCCAGCGGATGATGAAGCCATCCCCTTTAACT
>DRAO01000003.1 GCA_011041825.1 Chloroflexota bacterium | reverse complement strand
CCCTATAGCAATGCCATTTGGAAAGCTGGCCTTTTCCCCTCTAGGGTTATGAATGGGGCTGCCCGTTTGGTGACCACTCCCAGTCTCTTCAAATCCTCAAGGTAACGGAAACTTCCCCTCTTGCGCTCCCGGACGATGCGTTTTGCCGAGCGTGGCCCTATGCCCGGTACCCTTAGAAGCTCCTCGTAATCGGCTCTGTTTACCTCCACCGGGAAGAATTCCGGATGAGCCTTGGCCCACGTCATCTTGGGGTCGTCTTGATGAGGCAGGTTCCCCTGCTCGTCGAAAACCAGTTCTTCCACCGTGAAGCCATACCGTCTGATGAGGAAATCGGCCTCGTAAAGGCGATGCTCCCGCCAGGCCGGTGTGGGGGGATGGCTTTCCAACGGGGTATCGGGTATGGGCTGGAAGGCACTGTAATACACCCGTTGCAGCCCGAACTCCCTGTAAAGGGTCTGGGCAAGCTTGAGGAGCTGTACATCTCTTTCGCCTCCAGGCCCCACCATAAACTGGGTGGTCTGACCCGCAGGGAGATGTATGCGGCCTTCTTCCATCAGCTCTTTCACCCACTTGAGCGGGGTGAATAAGGAGCCGAAGAAATCTTTGCCAGGAGCGATACGCTTTAAGCTCTCCGGAGTTGGGGCCTCTAAGTTTACGGAAATGCGGGTGGCCCAACGGGCAGCAGCTACGATGGCCTCCCGGCTAGCCCCCGGTATCACTTTCAAGTGGATGTAACCGGGGAAGCCGTACCGTCGCCGTATCAGCTCCGCCGTGGCTATCATCCTCTCCATAACCTCATCGGGCCTGCCGCCGATAGCGGAGCTGAGGAAGAGGCCCTTCACCAGCCCTTTCCGCCACATAGCATCGAAGGCGGCAGCCAGTTCCTCGGGCGTGAAGGACAACCTGGGACAATCCCGCCCTGCCCGGTTGGCGCAGTAATAGCAGTCGTTGACGCACACGTTGGTTAAAAGCACTTTGAGGAGAGCCACTCGGCGTCCATCGGGTAGGACAGCAGGGTAAATCCAGCGCCCCAGGTCATCCCGTTGGCGGTGGGCTTCGGTGCCGCAGGCTTCCCCACACAGGTCATATTGTGCTGCTTTACCCAAGAATTCAAGCTTGGTTTGAATCTCCATAATCCTGTAAAAAGACCCCTGTTTTTCGGCGGAGGCATTGCCTGGTAGCTCCACACTTAATCGTGGTCACATAAAACGAGGGAGTTTATCCCAAAAAGAGAGGTGTTTTTGTGGGCAACGGCGAAGCCGTTGCCCACAAAAACGCTCCCTTTTCTCCTTTTTCACCCCCACCGTGGGGCAACGTTGCCAACCACGGTTAAAAGGAGTGCTACCCATTGCTTTCGCTGAAAAAATAAGCCATCTCTTAACCATCTTTTCTGGCCCAATCGTAAGGGATTTCACCGCTGTGAGGTGGTATGCGGTATTCGTCCGGGTTCTCGTAATCGTAAAGCTCGGTGGGCACGTTCACGATGAGGGTTATATCCGTGCCGATGTTCTTGAAGCCGTGAACCACGCCAGGCGGGATGGTGAGGAGCACGGGGTTCAGTTCGCCGACGAAGAATTCGTTTATCTCCCCATAGGTGGGGGAGCCCTCCCGACCGTCGTAGAGCACGACTTTTGCCATCCCTTTGACGCAGATGAAGTGGTCGGTTTGCTTCTTGTGGTAGTGCCAGCCCTTGACCACCCCGGGATATGCAGCGGTGATGTAAACCTGGCCGAATTTCTCGAATTCCTCCCAGTCAGAGCGGAACATTTCCATCAGGTAGCCCCGCTCATCAGGGATAACCTTGAGCTTGCGAACTTTGACACCCTCTATGAGCTTCATTTTATCCCCTCCTTAGCAGGGTATCTTTTTTCTGCATCAGCCACTCCGCCCAATCCTGAACACCTTTCCCGGTCACGCAAGACACTTCAAAGATGGCAACATCTGGATTCAGGGCAGCCACGCCTTTGCGGAAACGTTCCATATCGAACCTGACGTAGGGGAGCAGGTCAATCTTGTTTACCACCAGAGCATCCACCCCCTGATACATCCCCGGATACTTGTATGGCTTATCGTCGCCCTCGGGGATGCTGGCCAGCATCGCCTGGATGTGAGCTCCCAGGCGAAAGTTGGCCGGGCAGATGAGGTTGCCCACGTTTTCGATGAACAGGATGTCCAGTTCGTCCAAGTTCAGGGATGGCAAGGCCGCACGGAGCATATTGGCATCGAGGTGGCACCCGCCGCCGGTGTTAATCTGCACCACCGGCACTCCTTCCTGGGCAATGCGGTCAGCATCAATGGATGAGGCCACATCTCCCTCGATTACGCCAATGCGGGCTTTATCCCGCAACCTCTCGATGGTGCGGAGGATTAGGCTGGTCTTCCCAGCTCCAGGCGAAGCCATAATGTTCACGGCCATCACGCCCTTTTCATCGAAAAGCTGCCTGTTCTCCTGAGCGATCTGGTCATTGGCTGCCAGGATGCTTTTGACCACAGGGACTTTCATAGAGTCTCCCTCACAGAGAAAGGAGTTTGTGCGAAAGCTCGGCCCGCACAGAAGCGGCTACTCTACTTCAATGCTTTCCACGTAGAACTCCTTGCCGGCGATGATTTCCAGGCGACTGCCGCCACACCGAGGGCAGGACAGGTCCCTGCCATTGTGGGTGAAGGTATTGCCGCAATCCCAACAACGGAAAGTTGCGGGCACCCGCCGGAAGTGAAGGGTGGCTCCTTCGGCTAGAGTGCCCTTGCTGAGGAAATCGAAGTAAAATTGAACAGAATCATCCACAAAGGTGGATAAGTCTCCGATAACCAGGTAAATGTCGGTAACCTTCTTGGCCCCTGCTTTCTCAGCGTGTTCCAGGACCACCGAAAGCATCCCCTGGGTTACGGCCAGTTCGTGCATTACCCCCTTGCTCCTCCCGCTTCCATCGTTACAAACAATTCATCACCGTACTGCTCGAACATTTCTTCCAACAAACGCAAGGTCTCGTGAGCTTGTTCCTCGTCGAGCACGCTGATGGCGTAGCCGGTGTGGACGTACACATAATCTCCCACCTTAGCTTCGGGCACGAAAAGGAGGCTCACTGTGCGCCTTACCCCGCCGATGTCTACCTCGGCGTTGTAGCCGTTTATGGAGATGATGCGGGCTGGGATGGCAAGACACAT
>DRAO01000263.1 GCA_011041825.1 Chloroflexota bacterium | reverse complement strand
GCCCCCGCACGAGAAAACACTTCAAAAAATGCTTTTTAACCTGCCCTCGCCGGAGGGAACCATTTGAGCAAGAACAGTGTGGCACTTTTTCAACACCCTCTCCCAGGGGGCTGTTGAAAAAGATGAAGCCTTGTGGTATATTAGGGAAACGGCTTTTTTTCAGGAGGTTTGCCTATGGGTGCTAAGGGGAAAATTTACGTGGTTTTAATAACCACCTCCAGCAAGGAGGAGGCCTTTAAAATATCCCGCACTTTGGTGGAAGAGCGTCTTGCAGCCTGCGCAAACATTATGCCTAAGATAACTTCCGTGTACCGGTGGCAGGGTAAGGTCGAAGAGGCGCCTGAAGCCCTGATAATAGTTAAAACCACATCCAATGCTTTCGAGAGATTAGTATCCAGGGTTAGAGAACTCCATAGCTACACGGTCCCGGAAATAATCGCCCTCCCTGTAGAAGCTGGGTACAGGGATTACCTAAATTGGGTGGTGGAATCAACGCATTGAGCCAGGGAAGAGCCCTTTAGGCAAGGTACACTGCCATCGCCAGGGAGAGGAAGCGTGTTTCAGCCGTATCAGCTCGAGAATTGATGAGGATAGGGACCTTGGCTCCCATCACGTGCCCAGCCATCCGAGCATGGGCGAAGTATTGAATCCCTTTAGCCATTATGTTCCCCGCTTCAACATTTGGCACGATGAGGATGTCAGCTCTGCCTGCCACAGGCGATTTTATCCCCTTAACCCGGGCTGAATGTTCCGAGATGGCCGTGTCCAGAGCCATCGGCCCGTCCACAATGGCGCCTTCCACCCACCCCTGCTCGGCCATCTTGGCCAAGGCCAAAGCATCAATGGAAGCCGGGATCTTGGGATGAACTGCTTCCGTAGCTGCCAAGATGGCTACTTTGGGTTCCTTTAATCCGAAGCGATGGGCTACCTCCACAGCATTGCGGATTATCTCCAACTTCTGGTACACATCTGGATAGGGGACAACACCGCTATCACTGATATAAATCAGACGCTCTATGCCAGGTATTTCAAAAATCCCCACATGGGTCATAAGCCGACGCTCTCGGAGACCGATCTCCCGATTTAGAGCTGTGGAGAGAAGTTCGGCGGTTTTAAGCTGCCCCTTAACCACGATATCGGCTTTACCCTCCCGGGCCAGGAGCACCACCCGCCGGGCCGCTTTAGATGTCTTGATTTCATCAATGAGTTCAAAGCCATCGAGAGAAAGGCCCTCTCGTTTGGCCAAAGCCTCTGTAAGGCGGGCATCGCCAACCAAGTAGCCAGCCTCAATAATACCTGCCTCCCGAGCCTCCGCTAGCGAGCGTAAGACCTCCGGATCATGGGCGGCTGCCACAGCCACTCTTTTGGGGCCTTTATTGCGGGCAGCCTCCAGCATCGTGGTGAAGTCGTTGATGAACATCACCCCTCCTGTATCATTTAGTAGGCTTGGCCTAAAGTTTCGAACTCGGGCTAAGCCTTTAGAGCTTGCTGGAAGCAGGCTAGAAGGAAACGTTCCCCATCAGGGGAACATCACAACTTTACCCACCCGACGTTCTTTAGAAGTCAAAAGCTCAAAGCCCTTCTCAAATTCATCGAGCGAAATCCTGTGGGTAATGACAGGAGATGGGTCCAATTTGCCAGACCGCAACAGCCCGGTCATCTGGTACCAGGTCTCCCACAGGAGCCTGCCATTTATACCCAAGACACGGGCTCCCTTGAAGATGATGGCGTTCGCCAAATCAATCCGGACGGGTTCTGAAGGGATGCCGAAGGCTGAGAAACGCCCTCCCTTCCTGAGCACAGCGAAACCTTGCTCAATGGAAAGGGGGCTTCCCGCCATTTCCAGCACCACATCAACCCCAACCCCTCCGGTGGCTTCCAGAATGATTTTTACCGGGTCAACGTCCTCCTGAGTGATGTTTATGCTCACGTCTGCCCCCAGCTTCCGACCGATGTCGAGGCGGAATTTATGTTTGCCGATGTGGAAGATGGTACTTGCCCCAGCAGCTCTGGCTACAGCAATGGCATTGAGCCCGGCGGGGCCATCACCGAAGATGGCTACTGTCTGACCAGCAATGGGCTCCGCCAGCACGGTGTACACGGCATTGCCCAAGGGCTCTTGGATGGAAGCGATGGCCGGGTCCAGGTCAGGGTCATTCTTCCAGGCGCATATCTCGGGGATGACGGCATACTCGGCAAAGCAGCCATTGGTGTCAACCCCGATGATTTTTAAGTTCCGGCAGATATGGGGCTGCCCTTTGCGACAGACAGGGCAGGTCATATCGGGGATGTGGCTTTCGGCAGAGACGAAATCCCCCACCTTAATGCTTTTCACGTTTTTCCCCACCTCCACGACCTCGCCGCAGAACTCGTGTCCTACAATTAGAGGGGGTTTAATGCGGCTTTGAGCCCAGGAATCCCACTTGTAAATATGGACATCAGTGCCGCATATTGAGGTGGCCTTGACTTTCACCAGTATCTCATCTGGCCCTACGGTGGGGATGTCCACGAGCCTCATCTCAAAGCCGGGTCCCGGTTTGGTCTTTAGGATAGCTCTCATTTTCTCGGGCATTTTGCTCTCTCCTTGATGAAATATAAAAAGGCCCGGCCTCTCTTAGAAACCGGGCCTTTTACCTGTTGCAACTTGTACAAGTTGTGGCAGTGCAGCCAGCACAAGGATTGGTTAGAGGCTTGCTTTCCCCTCCTTCCCCCCTGCTGACAGCTGCAAAGGGGGAGATAAGTCTTGAAGTACCGGAGCTTCCACAATAGGGACATTGGGCTGGCTCATCAGCCTTGCTCATAGACCTTAAAAGCTCAAAATGGTGCCCGCAATCATTACACTTATACTCATAAAGGGGCATCCTTGCCTCCAATTGGGAAAGTTACCACTGCAATTTTAGCACACTTCCGCTTTATCCGCAAGATACCGGGTTAGGAGGATGTTGAAAAATTCCAGGGTTAAACCTGCCCCCGGGAGCCAGGTGAAATGTGCCTTGAAATAAACCCACAAGCGTGCTATAATGCTTCTAGTACATTTCAAGGGTGGTTCTGTGGATTCCAGGCGGGGGAGGAGGCGGGGTGCGGGTAATAACTCTCCTAACCGACTTCGGCCTTAACGATAACTTTGTTGCCATTATGAAAGGGGTTATTCTCAGCATCAATCCCCAGGCT
>DRAO01000417.1 GCA_011041825.1 Chloroflexota bacterium | reverse complement strand
AGCGGACCACGTCGCCTTTGGGGCGCAGGCGGGAGAAGCTGAATCCCGTTCCCCCCCCTGACTGGTGGATAAGCGCCGTGGCCTTCACAGCATCGAAGATGCTGGTCATATCGTCATCTATTGGGATCACGAAACACGCGCTGAGCTGCCCGATGGGAGTGCCAGCGTTCATCAATGTAGGTGAGTTCGGGAGGAAGCTGAGGTCGGCCATAAGGTTGTAGAACTTCTCAGCCCATCCTTCCACATCCGCCTTTGGGTTGAATTCCTCCTCCGCTTCGGCGATGGCTTTCGCCACCCGCCGGAACATCTCCTCGGGGGTTTCGATTATGTTGCCCTTTTCGTCCTTGCGGAGATAGCGCTTGCGCAGCACGGTAAGGGCGTTAGGGGTGAGGTTGAGTTTGGTTTCTTCTTTGCCAGGCATATCCACCTCCGTAGTTTGGTTTTGAACCACAAAGACACCAAGACACGAAGGAATAATTTTCCCTTTGTGTCTTCGTGTCTTGGTGGTTCAAATTATTTCACCGCTGCCGTCGCCACCGCAAACACCCTCAAGAAAGCGTGGCTTATCCGGTCGCCGGGGCTGAAGCGCTCTTTGAGACGGTAGTTGCGCCGCAGGCGGCGGCCCCAGTCGGCTTCCCAGCGGGCTTTGTATTCTTCCAGCCCGGTTAGGGCACGGCGTCGCCGTGCCCCTGCAAATTTGGCGGCCACCTCCCCGGCCAGGGCTCCGGCAGCCATCGCAAAGGGTATCCCGCCACCGGTGAGGGGGTCAGCCTGGCCGGCGGCGTCTCCCACCACCAGGATGCCGTCGCCCACGATGTTTTCCACAGGGCGCAGGGGCACGGCACCGGTTACGAGGGTGACGGGGCTCCCCTGCGCCAGGTGCGGCTGCGATTCGATGAAGCGTATCAGGTAGTTGATGGCAGGCTCCCGGGCGACATCAGGCTGGATGCCCAGGCCCACGTTGGCCCTGCCCTCGCCCTTGGGGAAGACCCAGGCGTAGCCGCCGGGGGCGATTTCTTCGCCTGTGTAGTAGCAGACGGCGGCGGGGTCAATCTCAATCCCGGCCAGGAGGTATTGAGCGCAGGAGAGGGTGTCCCGCAATTTCAGGTGCGTGCCCAGCCCCGCCCACCGAGCCACACGGGATTCCACCCCGTCGGCGGCGATGATAACACTGGCTTCTATGGTGGATATCTCCGGGGGGACACCCCCCGGCAGGGGGCTTTGCCCCTTGCACCCCCTTGGAGGTTGAGCGAGACCGGTGGATATCTGTACTCCTCTGATTTTCTCGCCTTCGATGACCAACCCCACGGCGGCGGTTTTCACCGCCACGTGAGCGCCAGCCAGGGCGGCCTGCTCGGCCAGAAAGCGGTCGAAGATGCGGCGCTCCAGCACGTAGCCCCTGGCGCCCTCGCCTGCCATCCGCAGTTCGGTGCGGCCCCCGGCTACGGTGTAAAACTCGGCCCGCTCGATGGTGGCGGCGATGAACGATGGGTCAGGCTCCCAGAAGCGGGTGAGAGCCTCGTGGGAGATGCCCTCGGCGCAGCGGACGGGGCTGCCGATTTCCTGGCGCTTCTCCAAAAGCAGCACCGATGCGCCGTGCTGGGCGGCTTTGAGGGCGGCCATCGAGCCCGCCGGCCCGGCGCCGATCACGATGATGTCGTAGCGAGTTGCAAGTGGCAAGTGGCGAGTGGCGAACTGCGAGTTGCGGGTAGCGGGTTGCCCCTTGCCTCTTGCCTCTTGCCCCTCGCCCCTTGCCTCTAAAGCCCCGACAGGGCAAGCACGCACGCACAGGCCGCAATCTGTGCAGGCTTCGGAGACCACCAGCCTGGTTTCGGCCAGGGTCAGGGCATTTTGTGGGCAGACGCTTACGCAAGCGCCGCAGTAAGAGCAGAGGGAAGGTCTCACGTACACCATCGTCAGTATTTCTTCCTCCTCGCTGCGATTAAGAATAACTCCTTTTCCGTCACAATTTTATCCGGAGTCCTCCGGCCCCGATAAACAGATATGGCAAGGCGATGAGCTGGAGAACGCTTACCAATTCTGCGAAAAACTATGCTATCGGGCTCAAAGTAAATAGAGCGCTCTTTAAATCGTTGCAAGAGCATCCCCTTGATGTCGGCTTCGTAACCGGGGTATTCCTGGTCAATAATTATGAGGGTTAACAGGCCAATATGCCTTGAAAGCAGCAATAGCAAACCGGCGGTGAACATCCTGATAACGGCTCTGGTTTTAGAAATACCTTGGGCTTTTAGCTTAGCAAGAACAGAGCGCTTGACGGGAGCAGGGATTAAGATAGCAAAGTTACACCCATTAGACATAGCCAATACTGTATCCACGGAAGTGTTACCCATTTTGCCACTTTGATCTATTTCCGCTCTCATCAGAGGAAAGCCTTGCTTGACAAAGCGAAGAAAGTGTTGTATATTTTTAACAGCGGGTGGCCCGTGGCCTTCCCGGTACTCCACCGGGGACTAAGCGGGCAGATGGGAGTATTCCCCCCCGCTTTTTTATTTCCCTTCCTTAAGCAGCTTGTCAATCTCCCTCTTGATGCTCTCCACGTCCTCCAGGGGCAAATAGACAGAAGCGAAGCGGATGTAGGCTACTTCATCCAGCTCCCGCAGGCGCTCCAGCACCCATTGCCCTATCTGGCGGCTGGAGACTTCAGCCTTTCCTAAAGAACGGACCTTGTCCTCAACCTCGTCAGCAATGCTTTCGATGACCTCAAAGGGGATGGGCCTCTTGGCGCAGGCTTTGCGGATTCCCGCCAACACTTTGTTGCGGTCGAACTCCTCTCGTCTCCCATCCCGCTTGACCACTACGGGGGTGGCAGCCACGATTTCATAAGTGGTAAATCGCTTCCCACACGTTTTGCATTGCCTGCGTCTCCTCAGACCTTTAGGGCTGTCACGGGTATCGGTAACCCGCAGGTCGGTGCTGCCACAGAAAGGGCATTTGAGCATCTCAACCTCCATTTTACATAAGGTACTATATATTGGCAATTTCAGTGTTCATAGCTACTATAAATAGTAGTTATGCGTGTCTATAAATATACCACGAATTGGTAATATGCGCAAATAGGAAGGCCGTGACCGTCACAAGTTTGGGACATAGTTCCGAGCCACCTCCAGGGGCCAGGTAACGGTAAGGCCGGCGCAGAGGGAAGCCATCGGCGCCTT
>DRAO01000247.1 GCA_011041825.1 Chloroflexota bacterium | reverse complement strand
GCCAGATTGTGGGTCGAGAACCGGACCACCTGGATTGCCATCACTTTGCGCACCTCCACCCCCATTTTTTCTCCGTTTACCTGGATGTGGCCGAGGAAACAGGCCTCCCCATCCGCTGGCCTTTCCCCGCCCCTGAGGAGGTAGAGAGGCTCCTGGCCACCACCCCCCTTAAAGGCCTTTCCTCCGAACAAGCCCGCAAATTGATGGAAACCGATTACCAGCTCTTGGGGTCCAGGCCTATCCCTAAACCTGACCGGTTCATCGGCTCCTTCTTCGGGGAAGATGCGCTTGGTTTAGAGCATCTGCTGGGCATCTTAGAAAGCATCGGTGAAGGAGTAACTGAACTTTTGACCCATCCAGGATTTGTAGATGAAGAACTGCTTGCCTCCAGCGGCTATGCCCGCCCCAGGGAGAAGGAACTGGAGCTATTATGTCACCCTCAGGTTAAGGAACGGGTGAAGGAAAGGGGGATAGAGCTGGTGACCTTTAATATTCTCTCGTCCCGAAGGGCATAGACCCTCTATAGCTAAAGTATAGCGAAATACTGACACGGAGGAGACAATGAAGATAGACGTGGTTTTCCACCCCGAGAAGATAGACCCCTCAGCTTTCATCGCACCGGGGGCCATTATCATCGGAGATGTAACGGTTGGTCCTGAATCCAGCATTTGGTTTGGAACCGTAATCCGAGGCGACATTGCCCCCGTTATCGTAGGGCGAGGGAGCAACATCCAGGACGGAGCAGTAGTCCACGTGGACATTGACCAGCCCACCGTTATAGGCGATGGGGTAACCATAGGCCACGGTGCCATCGTTCACGGCTGTACCATTGGAGATAATGTGTTGATCGGGATAAGGGCTGTAGTGCTGAGCAGAGCTGTAATCGGGGAGAACTGCATCATTGGGGCTGGGGCGGTCATCCCTGAGGGCACCGTTATCCCTCCCAACTCAGTAGTCTTAGGTGTGCCTGGCAGGGTGGTAAAAGAAGTTACGCCTGAGGTCCGAGAGCGTATCCGCAGCTACGCCGAGCACTACAGGGAATATGCCCGGATATACAGGGGAAATGGGAAGTAAAATGCCTTCCGAGACACTGAGGGAGAAGCTGGCTCAGAAGGAGGCTCAGCTGGCCGCTATCAGGCATATAACTAATGCCATTAACTCCGCCTGGGACTTAGCCACCACCCTTGAACTCATAACCCGCACCACCACAGAAGTTATGGGGATGGACTCTTGTTCCATCTACCTCCTCGACAAATCAGGGCAGTACCTCATACTTAAGGCCTCCACAGGGTTAGCTCCCGAAGCTGTTGGCAAGGCCAGGCTCCGCTGGGGCGAGGGGTTGACCGGCTGGGCAGCCAAGGAGGGCAAGCCTGTAGGGGTGAAAGACGCCGCACAAGACCCCCGGTTTAAATATTTGCCTGAGACCAAAGAGTGGCACTTCAAATCCCTGTTAGCCGTGCCCCTGACTGTACAGGGCAAAGTCATCGGGGCGATGAACGTCCAGACCACGGCTTATCACGATTACACCCAGGAGGAGATAGAGCTCCTTTCCCTCATCGCTGACCTGGCCGCCGGGGCGATAGAGAAGGCGATGCTCTACGATAATATGCAGCGACAGATAGAGGAACTCTCCACCTTGGCCGAAGTAAGCCGAACCATCATCTCCCCCCTTTACTTGGATGAGATGCTGAAGTTAGTTGTGGAAATGGCGGCTAAGATAATGGAAGCCAAAGGATGTTCCCTTATGCTCCTGGATGAAGAAGGGAAGCTGGTGGTACGGGCTATCTTCGGGCTGAGCCAGGATTACATAACTAAACCACCTTTGAGTCGGGGGGAGGGAATCCTGGGGGAGGTAGCTGTAAAGGGACAGCCAGCCATCGTATACGATGTGTGCCAGGACCCCCGGTATATGTACCCGGATATGGCCCGTAAAGAGGGGCTTGTCTCATTGCTGGCGGTCCCTTTGACCGTGCGGGAGAAGATAATAGGGGTATTTGCCTGCTATACGGGCAAGCCTCATCATTTCACGGAGGATGAGGTTAAGCTCTTCTCCACCCTGGCCAATCAGACTGCCCTCGCCATAGAGAATGCCACTTTGGTCACCAACGCTGCGGTGGTGCGGGAGATGCACCACCGCATAAAGAATAACCTTCAGACGGTGGCGATGCTCCTGCGGATACAGATGAATGAAGAAGGGGCAACTCCCGCTCGAAAGGCGTTCCGGGAAGCCATAAACCGAATCTTAAGCATCGCTGCCGTACACGATGTGCTATCCCGACAGGGGTTCCGTCTGGTGGATGTCCTTGCCCTGCTGGAGAGAGTGGCCTCAATGGTGGGGGAGAATATGAAGGTGCCGGGGAGGGAGATAGGGATAACCGTTCGGGGTCATAGTTTCTTCCTGCCCGCTCAACCGGCCACGGCCCTTGCTTTAGTGGTGAATGAACTCATCCAGAATGCCCTTGAGCACGCCTTCGTCGGGATGAGCAAGGGGACGATAGCGGTGACAGTGGAACCGGGGGAAGAAAACTTCTTCGTGGAAGTATCTGATGATGGGGTAGGAATGCCCATTCACCGAACCCATCAGAGCCTGGGGCTTCAAATTGTGGAAGCTCTGGTGAGAGATGACCTGAAAGGCCGTCTCACCATTGAGGTGAACAAAGGAACCCGGGTCATCGTCGAGGCGCCGTTGCCTCACAGCCTGGGCGTTGGCTAGGCTCAGCAAGCTGAAGGGAAAGGGGCCTATGGCTAAGTTGCGCATCCTCATTGCCGATGATGAATCCATAATCAGGTTGGGGCTTAAGAGAATCCTGGAAGACCTGGGCTATCAGGTCGTAGCGGTAGCCGCTGACGGGGACGAAGCTCTCGATTTGATCCGTAGCACCAAGCCCGACCTGGCGATATTGGATATAAAAATGCCCGGTAAGGATGGGTTGGAAGTCGCCCACATCATCCGGGAAGAGCAGCCGATGCCAGTGGTCATCCTGACTGCCTACAGCGACCGGGAATTGGTCGAAAGGGCCAGGGATGCGGAGGCAATGGCTTACCTGGTGAAGCCCATCCGTGATGCCGAATTGATGGCTGCCATCGAGATAGCCATCACCCGCTTTGAGGAGAAGGCGAGGCTCCAGCAAGAGCGGGAGAACCTTCAAGAAGCTTTGAGGGCCAGGGAGCTAATAGATAG
>DRAO01000449.1 GCA_011041825.1 Chloroflexota bacterium | reverse complement strand
GGCGATGACCTCCCCCATCCGGGAGGGCATGCGGTCATCCACGTTCTCCAGGGCGCCGTCGGCGGCGAAGTCGTCCCACACCTCGGCGCCGTCCCCGTTGGCCCGGAAGCGGGTGCGGAAACTCACTTCCACGCCCGGCACCTCCAGGGCAGCAATGGCGAAGCTGCCATCCCACTCCTCGGTAACCGGCTCCCCGCCCCGTGTCAGCACCACACCCACCATCCGCCCGGTGTCTAATTCTTCGCTGCGGGCGTAGTTGTAGTGGCCGCCGATGAAATCCCTATCCCACCCCCGTCCAATCAGGTTCTGCCAGGTGAACATCACCCCCACCTTCACCGGACGGGAGACGGGATTTTCGGCCCGCCAGACGAAGACGCCGACGGGGTAGCTGGTTTCCCTGTAGTTGTGGGGGATGACCGGGGAGAAATGGCGCATTGTAAGATGCACGGGGAATTCCTCCCAGCGGTAATCGAACCAGGCCCTGGGGAAGAGGGCGTAGTACGTGCCAGCTCCCACCGGGTAGCGCCACCTCCAGGCCGAAAGCACCCCTCGGGGGGCTTCCGTCCAGAGTACCTGGGCGATTTTGTGCTCTCCGTCGTCCATAAAGGCCGAGAACTGGCAGGCGGGGATGGGTTCGTAGCGGTGGCGGCCCACATCCAGGTGCCAGCGAGCGAAATCGCCCCGGTAGGTGCGCCCGATGGACCCAGCCCCGAAGCCGCCGAGGGGAAGGCCCTGGAAAGGGCCATCGTCAATCATCGGGTAGGATACGTGTTCGCTTTTGTGGGAGAACTTCTGCGGGGCAAGGCCTATAGGGTATGCCCAGGCAGCAGAGGGCACTCCCGGAGGCCTCTCTTCAGCGATGGGCTTCGATGGCATTTTACCTCCTTGCGGCGAGATTTGTGTCGGTGTGCAAGTTGTCAGGAGCGCCGAAGCGCTTATGGCAAGCAAAATCACCAGGCGGGTTATCTTCCCGCTCATAGGCATCTCCGTGCCCAGCAGGGGCGACCGGCCGGTCGCCCCTACTCCTTTACCGCTCCGGCGGTGAGGCCGCTTATCATCTGGCGCTGCATCAGGAAGAAGATGACCAGCACCGGGATGGTGACCACCACCGAGGCGGCGGACATCAGGTCGAAGCGGTTGACGTATTGCCCCACGTAGAGGCGTATCCCTACCGGGATGGTGCGCACGTCCAGGACCCAGGCGAAGAGCAATTCGTCCCAGGCGGTGAGGAAGACGTAGATGGCGGTCGCCACAATCCCCGGCGTCGCCAGGGGGAGCATAATCCGCCAGAAGGCCCCGAACTGGGTGCATCCGTCCACCAAGGCCGCATCCTCCAAATCCCTGGGGATAGAAGCGAAGAAGCCCCGCAGTATCCACAGGCTCAGGGGCAGGTAGAAGCCGGTGTAGAGGATGATGAGACCGTAGTTGGTGCCGATAAGCTGGATGCCGAAGGTGTTCTTGATGAAGACGTAAATCTGATAGAGGGGCAGCAGGAACATAATCCCTGGTATGAGCTGGGTCCCCAGCACGGCCAGCCCGAAGAGGTCGGCGCCAGGGAAGCGGAAGCGGGATAGGGCGTAGCCGGAGAAGGTCGCCAGCACCGTCACAATCACCATCGTGGTGCCGCAGACGATGAGGCTGTTGCGGAAGTAGGTGCCGAAGTTGACCGTCCTCCACAGGTCCAGGTAATTCTGTATCTGCCACCGTTCCGGCAGGAGCGCCTTGCTGGACACGATCTCCTGGTTGGTCTTGAACGAAGCCGAGACCATCCAGAAGATGGGGAACAGGGTGATGATGATTATGAAGATGAGCAGAAGGTCGGCCAACCGCCGGTAGAGAAATTTCCTCACCCTAGGCCAGTTCATAACTCACCTCAATCGCCGTTAAACCTCCCGCAGGTTTTTGAACCTGCGGGAGGTTTAATGGATAATCACATATACTCCTGCAACAGGGAGGTGCGGAAGACCCGATACCAGGCCCACACGAAGAACATCATCCCGAACATCATCAGCGTCGAAGCGGCTGCCCCCAGCCCGAACCACCAGTAGCCGAAGGATTGCCGCTGGATGGCAGGCATCAGCAGGTCGCCCCACTCGCCAGGGAAGCCACCGCCGTTGCCGAACATCATTATCACGATGTTGTAGCCGAAGACGGTGAAGATGACGCCCCACAGCAGCATCAGCGCTATCACCGGCCTGAGGAAGGGGATGGTGATGTAGCGGAAGCGCTGCCAGGCCGAGGCCCCGTCAATGGCCGCCGCATCGTAAAGCTCCTGGGGCACCGTCTGAAGGCCCGCCAGGAGCATCACGGTGGCGAAGGGAAGTTGCCGCCAGATGGTGGGGATGATGATGGCCCAGATGGTGTTGCGGCCTATAAGCCAAAAGGGCTTGTGGGGGAGCAGATGCAGGTAGTCCACCAGGATGGTGTTGATGATGCCCCTATCCCGCAGCCACATCATCCCCCAGAGCAGCCCGACGGCGTAGGTGGGCACCACCCAGGGCAGGAGCAGCAGCGTCCGGGCGATGCCCCGCCCGAAGAAACGACGGTTCAGGAGCAGGGCGATGACCATCCCTATCCCTAACGTCCCGGCGTTGACGAAGATGGAGTAGATTATGGTGTTACGGGCGGCGTTGGTGAGGCCGATGACCATAGGGTTATGGCGGCTGGTGAAGATGAAGGCGTAGTTCCCCAGGCCGATGAAGGGAGCGCCCAGGAATTGGCGCAGGGTAAACTGGTTGAGCTTGAGGAGCGACATATACATCGCCAGGGCGGTGGGGATGAAGTGGATACAGAGCATGGCGAAGAAAGTGGGGGCGATAAGGGCATAAGCCAGGCGGTATTTCTTTATCTGGAGCCAGAGTTCCCCATTGCGTCTTTTAAGTTTTTGCCATATACTATAAGGGGCAGCAAAGCTTTTTATCATCCGCACCTCCGCCTTCCCGGCACACAGGGTATCAGACTGAAGAGAGTTGTTTTCGCACGGCAGCATCGCCGCTATGCAAAAACAACTTTCCTCAAAAGAGGGCTGCAAATCCGTGACGACAGGGGTGCCCTGTCAGCCCCTAAACATCCAGGCAGGGCACCCCAACGGTCGCACGGGTTTCGGCAGGAGGGGCCATCCTCATCAGAAAATGGCCCCTCTTTTTTACTGACCAGCAGTGGCCAGGATGGAGTTCACCTC
>DRAO01000103.1 GCA_011041825.1 Chloroflexota bacterium | reverse complement strand
GGCTGCGGCAGTGGGTTCGTTGATGATGCGCACCACATCCAATCCGGCGATTTCCCCCGCATCCCTGGTGGCCTGTCGCTGAGCATCGTTGAAATAGGCGGGCACGGTGATGACGGCTTTCTCCACCTTTTCTCCTAAATTGGCCTCGGCAATCTGCTTCAATTCCCGCAGGATAAAGGCGGAAATCTCCTGAGGGGTGTAAAGGCGGTCTCCCAGGCTTACTTTCTCATCGGTGCCCATCTTGCGTTTTATGGAGCGTACAGTGCGTTCCGGGGCGAAGATGAACTGGTTTAGAGCGGGAGTACCCACCAGAAGTTCACCCTTCTCATTCAAGCCGACCACAGAGGGGATTACCCTTTCATCCCCTTTAGGTAGAATCTGAGGTCGCCCTTCCTGCACCATCGCTACAGCAGAGAAAGTCGTACCCAAATCAATCCCTATTATCTTGCTCATACCTGCCCCCTGTGCGAGTATGCGAGTGGCGGGTGCACAAACCTGCATACTTGCATATATAATCTTTTGCAAAAATCCATACAAGGGGGACTTTTCCCCAGGTCAATTAAGGTTCGGGGGCACACCCCCCTAAACCCCTGGCAGGAGGCTCCGCCCCCTGCACCCCTATCTTATGTGAGTTTCTGAAGAGCGGTTTTCCACTTCCTTCTTCTCTTCAGACTGTGAGGGTGCTTTGGCGACGATGACTTCGGCAAAGCGGAGGATGCCAGCGGGCGAGATGTAGCCTCGGCGTTGCTCCGCTACGATCACCCCTTCTGGCACGTCATCCCGTTCCTCGGTCCCCACGGCTACGTGGCGGTGAGGGTCGAAGGTTTCGCCCACGGCGGGGATAGGGCGTACCCCCGCTTCCTCTAAAAAGGCCCAAACCCTTTCCCGCAACAAACGCACCCCTTCTAGCCATCCCGCCAGAGACCGGTAAGCCTCTGCATTAAAGGAATCGCCTGCCAGGGAGGAGCGCAACCTCTGCCACCACCTCCTGCTGGCTTCCTGACGTTTCCTTTCTTCAAAGCGGGCTAGTTGCTCCCTGCCGGCTGCCAGGGTTTCATCGAGGGAATCCAAGAGGGGGAGGAGTTCGGCCAGCCACTGATGCCGGGCTTCGGCTATGGCCTCACGGAGCCGACGATGCAACGCTGCTATTTCTCCATCCCGGCGGGCAACGGCGGCCTGAGCCGCCTCGATAGCCTGCTGCCAGCGTTCCAGCCGGGCCTCATCGAGGGTGTTGGCTTTGAACTGGGCCCGGCCAAGGCGCTTTAACTCCTTGCGCAGGTCTTCCAATTCCTCCTGGAATCCCGCCACGGCGGTCAATACCTCGGCCAGGCGTCTGTCCAGCGCCTCGGGCCAGTTCTTCAGGGCTTCCACAGAGGTGTGGAGCCTGTCCAGTTGCTCTCTTTCGCCAGCCGCCTGGGCCATAAGTTCGGCCAGGGAATCGGTTATCTCTTCCAGACGCTGTATTAGTTCATCGCTCATCACTCCCCGGTCCTCGATCACAGGTTTATAGGCTCAAAATCGGCGCTGAAGTCGGTGCGTTCCAAATCGCTTGCCGCCTTGAGGACCCGCAGTACGTCTTCGGGATGAAAGTTTAAATCAGGCTTTAGCTTTCGGCGATGAGAGAGGGGAGGCGGAGGTTGCACGGTCAGCAGTTGCACCAAAGCCCGCTTTTGCGGGTCCTTAAGCATTTCGTAAGCGGCCCTGATACGCTTGAAAGCCTCAGGGTCCCTCTCCGGCGGATGCTCCCGCACTTTGCGGAAATAGGCTCGTTTGATCTCGGCTTCAGTTGCCTGAGGAGAGACCCCCAGGACCTGGTATGGGTCAACTCCGAAGGGTAAAGCTTTTTTCATAGCTCGAACTCATCCCTAAAGGCTTCTGCCCAGAAATAGGGGGGCACATAGTCAATTACATCCTCCAGGGCCCTGGCGATTTCCATTGCTTTCCACATCCCACTGCGGCGGGCTATTTCCCTGGCTTTACGCAGGGCACGCTTGGCCTCCCTCCCTTGCCGCTTATGGGCATAGACCATCGCCATCCCTATGAAGCCATAGGGGTTTTGGGGGTAGCGCTCGGTGAACTTCTGAGCCAATTTACGGGCCCGGCCCACATCACCGTCTGCAAGATGCAGAAGGATGATGTCTCGGAAAACTCCATCCGGAATAGCCGCACGCTCCAAGGCTTTGTCAAAATAAAGGTCTCCCTTCTCTACTTCGTCCATCCTATAACAATTGAGAGCCACAAGGCCATATATACGGGCCTGGGTGTCACGATCAAATCTCTCGGCATATTGGAGTAAAGATTCCACTTTATCCCAGCGATCGTTGAGGGCCCACACCCCTACAGCCTGGAGAAGGCTTTTCGGGTCACCGGGGTGTTTATCCAACACATCCAATATGAGCTTATCGGCTTTCTCCTCTTCGTCTGCTTCTACATAAGCCTCTGCCAACCGGATGCTCAATAAGGGATGGTCTGGTAACCTGCTCAGCGCCTTTTGGTAATGCTCGATAGCTTCCTTACACATCCCCAATGCAAGCAGCCATTCTCCCTCCTGTTCATACAATCTGGCCAGCTTTTCCCTAGCTACCGGGTGCCGGGGTTCTTGTTCCAAGACTTCTTCCCACACCCTTGCGGCTACCCAGGGGAGATAGGAGTTCTCGTATATCGTTGCCTTACGGGTCAACGCTTCTATGTTATCGGGCTCCAGTTGCAGGATTTTCTCCACCTCATTACCGGCCATTATCCATCGTTCGGCATCTATGAGGAAGTCCACCAGTTCTAAGCGCAATTCGGTGTTATCGGGGTCGGTTTTTAAGGCCTGGCGGTAAAAGCGGATGACCTCGTCCTCCTCGCCCAGGTGCATATACAGTTCGGCCAGGTGGCGGCGAAGCAGGGTTTCCTGCTGGGGCGGCAGGGCTTCAGGGTGGTCGGGCTTGCGAGGACGGCGACGCAGGAATTCCCTCCAGGCTTCGGCTGCCATCTCCAAATCCTCTGTGTGTTCATAACCCAGGGCCAGGTTTCTCAACAGGGGTCTGCTGATTTTACCCAAATCCCGGACTTTCTCCCAGTGAGCCAGGGCCTCTTCCCAACGGCTTTCCCTGGCCGCTTCGTTGCCCAGCAGGAAGTGGGCCTGGGCAGCTATATCCTTAGCAAAGGCATCGTCAGGTATCACGGTCAATGCTTTCTC
>DRAO01000181.1 GCA_011041825.1 Chloroflexota bacterium | reverse complement strand
TCCCTTTGGCCTCGTCATCGTTATGCGGGATGTGACCGATGCCAGGGAACTGGAGAGGCTTAAGCAGGATTTCCTGGATATGCTCGTCCATGACCTGCGTTCACCTTTAGGGGTTATCCTCACAGGTGTGGAATTCCTGCTGGATGACATAAAAACGGGGAGGGCCATTACAGACACTGAAGTTCTGAACTTAATAAAGGAAAGCACTTCGACTATGGATAACCTCATCGAAACGCTGCTTGACTTCCGCCTTCTTGAGGAGAAGAGATTCCCCCTCCAGCAGGAGCAGGTCTCCTTGAACGAATTTATCGAGGGGGCTGAGAAGCTGATGGAGCTTAAGCTCCGTAAGAAGGAAATAACCCTGGTTAAAGAAATCCCCTCTGACCTCCCACCTCTCTATGTGGATAGGGGCGTAATAAGCAGGGTTTTTCAGAACCTATTGGACAATGCCATAAAATTTTCCCCACGGGGTGGTGAAATCAGGCTTAAGGCACAACAAGTGGGGGAGATGGTTCAAATCTGCATCTCCGACCAGGGGCCGGGAATTGACCCTGATGTAATCCCCCATATTTTTGAAAGGTATGGGGGGAGGAGGCAGAAAAGGAAAGGCAGCCACGGCCTCGGGCTGCCTTTCTGCAAGCTGGCTGTGGAAGCCCACGGAGGGCGCATCTGGGTCGAAAGCCAAGAAACTACCGGGGCAACTTTCTGTTTCACCCTCCCCCTGGCGAAGGAAAGCACTGCCCCATTAAATGCTTAGTTGATCAGAGCCCTCACACCTCTTCAAACTTCATTGGTGGGATGTAATCCCCGTACTTCGCCCTCGCCTGCTGAAGCCTCTCCCTCTGCTCCTCCAGGACTTTGAAGAGGAGCTCCGGTATATCTGGTATTTCCCGGTAGATGGCAATGATGCGCTCTATCTTCGCCAGGTGGTTGGGAACCCGCAGGGTGAATTGTTTAACGTAGTCTTCTTCAGAATAATCCTTGCCCAGCACCTCCTTAAACAGCCTCCTTAAATCCTCGTATTTGGGGATGTAACCCGTCGGGGTTTTTCTGGCCCCAACTTCGTTGTGGACTCTGAGCTCCATCCATTTCAGCCACACGGCTTTATCTACCTTGTCGTTGAGGAAATTGCCATCCTCGTCCTTCAGGAAGTAATTAACCGAGAAAATCTTAGGCGGCTTCTTCAACTTGGCCCCGAATTTGAGGTGGTTCTCGATGTATTTGCCCAAAGGTATGGAGAGGAAATCCAGGTTCGCCATCGGGTTGAACTCTCTCACCCCTTCTTTCCCCAGAACTGCTGCTGTGGCCTCGGATTCAAGGGATGCCCCCTTCGTTATGACCCCGTGAGTCCAGTCGAAGGCCTCTTCCACCGGCACCCAGGTATCCGAATCCCTTCCGCCGTAGATTATACCGCCCACCTCCACGCCTTCCGGGTCATCAAGCCGGGGGTCAACGTTCTCCAGGAGCTTGAGGTCAAGGGTGAACCTGGCGTTTTTGTGGGAGGGCGGTATTTCATTGCCCTCGGCGTCCTTCTTGCCGGGAAACCACTCACCTGAATGGTTTCGACCCCTGGGGGGAACCTCGCCATCCTTGCCGATCCAGTGGACCTTGCCCTCAGGAGTTACGAGCACATTGGAGAAGATAATCTCCCCGGGGCTGTGAAGGGCCTTCCAGATTATCGGGTCATCTTTGGAGTTTATCCCTTGGATTATCCCGAATACGCCCTTTTCCACGTTGACTGCCCTGGC
The DNA here is from genome assembly GCA_011041825.1 of Chloroflexota bacterium. Classification (GTDB taxonomy): domain Bacteria; phylum Chloroflexota; class Anaerolineae; order SpSt-600; family SpSt-600; genus HyVt-206. The sequence continues at coordinate 1,441 of DRAO01000181.1, read as the reverse complement.
TATGCCTCCCACTTCCCTGATGTAGGCAATGTCATCGCCTATGATGGTCTCCCCTCGGATGGTGCAGGTAGAAGTCTTCCCGCAAAGGGAGGGGAAAGCACCCAAGAAATAGGTTACCCTCCCCTTAGGGCCGTGGACCCCCATAACGAACATATGCTCGGTGAGCCAACCTTCGTCGGAGGCTCGCTTTATGGCGAGGCGCATAGCCAGCTTCTTGAGCCCGATGGTGTTCCCGCCGTATTGGGTATTGACGCTGTAGACGATCTCGTCCTCGAGGTCCACGTAAATCCGCCGCTTGTCTATGTTCTTGCTCACCGCTCCTTCCAGCTCCCCTGCCGAGTGGACAAATTTGAAGAAACGGGCTTTCCTCCCCAGCCGCCTGAATTCCTCGTAGCCAGGGCGATAGAGCAGGAGTTCGCTGTGGGCAACGTAGGCAGAATCGGTGAGCTGAACACAGGGGATGGAGAAAACCGACCTCTGAGGCCCCAGGCAGAAGAAGAGCACAAAGAGCTCCTTGCCACGCATAATCCCTTTCAAGAGGGAGTGGATTTCCCTAAGCCCCTCCTCCCTATCCATTTGGTTTGGCTTTCCGCCCGCAGAGATTTTGCCCAACCCCAGGTCAACCCCTTTCGGAAGGAGAAACTTGGTGTTTTTCCTGTCCCTGGCCTGGTCATAATAGCCATCGAAATGGACCGTATGGCCTTCGATGGCCAGCTTGGCTTCTTCCCCCGTCCTTATCGCTGCGTCTCTTATGTGCTGGAAATCCTCCGGGGTATCTTCGCAGACGAAAACTGAGGCCGGTTAGCAGAGCTCTATGTATTTGGCGATGAAACTGTGGAGGGCGGGGTTATCTATGCGGGCGAGTTTCCTGTAGTCATCTTCGCTTAATCTGGCCTTGAGAAATTCCTGGGTTTCCATCTGCCCCTCCTTAATCTGCATAAGATTGTGGAGAACAGGGAAATGCTGTGCCCGAGGGCAGCAAGACCGCCGCCGAACACGGCAACCCTATTCCCCTCCGGGGACGCCCATTGGGACAACCTTCCCCGGATTCAAGATGCCTTTAGGGTCAAGGGCTTTCTTGATGGCCCGCATAACCTCGATGGCCAGCGGGCCGATGGCCATTTCCAAATAAGGCTGCTTGAGCACCCCCACACCGTGTTCACCCGAAAGTGTACCGCCTAATTCCACAGCGGTTTTGAAAACCTCCGCCGTTATCTTCTCCACCCGCTCCATATCCTCGGGCTTGCGCTTGTCGAAGAGGATGTTGGGGTGCAAGTTGCCATCGCCGGCATGGCCGAAGATGGCTATGGGCAAGCCGTATTTCTGCGAAATCTCCCGGATGCGGCGGATGGCCTCCGGTATCCTGCTGCGGGGGACGGAGATGTCCTCGCCCAGCTTGTTGGGAGCCCGCCGGGCCAGGGAAGGCGACACCGACCTGCGG
>DRAO01000270.1 GCA_011041825.1 Chloroflexota bacterium | reverse complement strand
GTACATGGAAACCCTGCTGTGTGCGTGATGCGAAAGCGGGGTTCGAGCCAACACCCGTCCAAGGGAGGTCGCATCTGGAGGGGATGCGTTAGCCCGTGAGGGCAAGGCAGTAACCGACAGGAGACCTCCAAAATGAAGGATGGGTTCGAACCAGATTCGCACACGGCACAGCGGGGTTCTTTCTTTCCCCTATTTTTGACAACCCCTTAGAGCCGTGTTACAATTTCCCTGCTCAAACCCCGCCTTCACACCCTCGCTATCTCTAGGGAAGGTGGAGAAAGTCTGGCATTTGCTGTGAGAGGACTTAGGATGAAAGATGTGCAAGAGTTCGCTGAAAAGCTCCTGAGCAATGTGGAGAAAGTCATCTTTGGGAAGACAGAGGAGATAAGGTTAATCATCCTGGCTCTTCTGTGTCAGGGACACGTGCTGATAGAGGATGTGCCTGGTGTGGGCAAGACGATGCTGGCCAAAGCCATTGCCAAATCCATCGGGTGCAGCTTTCGCCGCATCCAATTTACCCCTGATATGCTCCCCAGCGATGTCACCGGGGTATCTGTCTTCAACCAAAAGACACGGGAGTTTGAGTTCCGCCCCGGCCCGATTATGGCTAACATCGTGCTCACCGATGAGATTAACCGAGCCACCCCCAAGACTCAATCGGCCCTCCTAGAGGCGATGGAAGAACGCCAGGTGACGGTAGATGGCGTCACGCATCCTCTCCCGGTACCTTTCCTGGTGCTTGCCACCCAAAACCCCATCGAATACGAGGGCACTTTCCCCCTCCCTGAGGCCCAGATTGACCGCTTTATGATGCGTGTCCACCTGGGTTATCCATCCGCCGAAGAAGAAGTGAGCATCCTGGAAGCCCAGCAATTTGTGCATCCCATAGAACGCATCGGGCAAGTGGTCAGCGTGGAGGAGCTTCTGAGGGCGCAGGAGAGGGTTAAGGAAGTTCACGTAAGCGATGAAATCAAGCGCTACATCGTGGAAATAATAAATGCCACCCGGAAGCACCCAGATGTTTACCTGGGTTCGAGCCCCCGGGGGAGCCTCGCCCTCTACAAGACAAGCCAGGCGAGAGCCGCTGTCTCTGGCCGGGATTACGCCATACCCGACGATGTCAAGGAGCTGGCTGTGCCCATCCTGGCCCACCGCCTTATCCTGAGCGCTTCAGCTCGGCTGAGAGAAGTTGATTCCCGCCAGATAATTGAGGACATCCTCTACTCTGTCCCCGTCCCGGGGAGCAAAGCTCTCTAACCAAGGAGGTCCCAATGCCTAATGCAGACCTGGTCCTTCTCCATCCTCCCAGCGTCTATGATTTCCGCACCAGGAGCACCCTCTACGGCCCCATAAGTGATTTGGTGCCTTCCACCCCCATCTTTGAGATGTATCCCATCGGCTTCACCACCATTGCCGAATACCTGGAGCGGCACGGCTTCAAGGTGCGGATTATAAACCTGGCGGTGAGGATGCTCCAATCCTCCCGCTTCGATGTGGAAAAACTCATCCGTTCCCTAAAGCCCTTGGCCTTTGGGATTGACCTGCACTGGATGCCGCACTGCCATGGGGCCATAGAGATAGCCCGTATCATTAAGAAATGCCACCCGGATATACCCGTCATCTTCGGGGGGTTCTCGGCCACCTACTACCACCAAGAGCTTATAGAGCGACCTGAGGTGGATTACGTGATACGGGGTGATTCCACCGAGGAGCCGGTGCTGCTTTTAATGAAGCACCTGCGTGGCGACCCTGATGCACCACCCCTCTCGGAAATCCCTAACCTGACTTGGAAAGAGAGCACTGCTAAAAGTTATGTAAACCCACTTACCTACAGCCCTCCTGATTTAAACCACGTGCTGATTGATTACAGCTATGTTGTGCGTGCTGTAGCCCGATACCGGGACTTGGTGAGCTTCATCCCCTTCAAGGGCTGGCTGGGCTATCCCATCACAGCGGTGCTCACCTGTCGGGGATGCACCCATTCCTGCCGCACCTGTGGAGGTTCGGCCTATGCCTTCAGGCACATCCACAAGCGAACCCAGCCCGCTTACCGGGCGCCGGAATTGGTGGCCCAGGACATCCGCAACATCGCCAGGTTCTCCAAAGGCCCCATCTTCATCCTGGGTGACATCCGCCAGCCGGGTATGGATTATGCCGAGCGCTTCCTCGAAGCCATCCGTGGTTACGAAGGGCCGGTAATCGTGGAGCTCTTCGACGCCGCCGATAGGGAATTTATGCTGGCGCTGGGCAAAGCCCTGCCCAATTTCGTGCTGGAGATTTCCCCTGAGACACACGATGACGAGGTCCGCAGGGCTTTCGGCAGGCCATACACCACTGCTCAAGCTGAAGCTACGTTTGAGTATGCGCTGGAGGCCGGATGTAAGCGGCTGGATGTGTTCTTTATGATAGGGCTTCCCAAGCAGGATTACGAATCCGTTATGGGTACAGTGGAATATTGCAGGCGCCTGCTTCAGGAATTCGACCGGGATGGCGACCACCGCCTCATCCCCTTTATCTCCCCGATGGCTCCCTTCCTCGACCCTGGGAGCGAGGTCTTCGAGAACCCCCAGAAGTACGGCTACAAGCTATTCTGCCGTACCCTGGAAGAGCACCGCCAGGCCCTGGAGCAACCGAGCTGGAAATACATCCTGAGCTATGAAACTGTGTGGATGAGCAGGGACGAAATCGTGGAGAGCACTTACGAGGCAGGAGTGCGGTTAAACGAAGCCAAACTGCGGTGCGGCCTTATCTCCCGAGAGCGGGCGGAAGATGTGAGTCGCCGCATCAGGAAAGCAAGGAGGCTGATGCGTCAAATTGATGAGATTATGACCATCAGCGACCAGAGGCGCCGGCATAAACTCCTGCGGGCCTTGAAGCCCCAGGTGGATAGCGCTAACACCTCCACCGTGTGTGATAAACGGGAATTAAACGTACCCCTGGGCCTCTTCAACATCCGGCTGCTTCAGGCGGCAGCAATAGTCGCACGGCAAACTTTCCAGGCCATCTTGGGTGGTGAGGCCGGATAAAGCCCGGGGTTCAAGCTAGACACAACTGGTAGGGGATATAGGGATTTCAGGCAAGGTGAGATTTGCGCAAATTGTTTTTGGTCTTCTCCATCTGGGCCGTATGCTTGGCCCTAATGCTTAATACCGGCAATGAACTCTTTCAGGACCTCTTCTACCTCTTCAGCGG
>DRAO01000338.1 GCA_011041825.1 Chloroflexota bacterium | reverse complement strand
GGCTAAAAGCCCCGGCCTGAGCAGTGAAAGCCCGCCTTTGGCGGGCTTGCCAGGGCGCTTCCAGCGCCCTTTCTCTGCTCAGCCGGGAGCTTTGAGCTCCCGGCCCTCCCTCCGTTGGCCTCTTTGTTAATATGAGCGCCTCCTCTTTCACCCCCTCTTGAGGCAACATCCTCAACCACGGTTAAATGGAGTGCTGCCGTTTAATACTCAATTAGGGAATAAATCGGGTATTTCTTAAGCTTTTCCCTGCCTTTAAGGAAAGTCAAATCAATGAGGAGAGAGACGCCAACCACCTCGCCGCCGAGGCGTTCTATCAAGCGGGCAGCGGCAGAGAGGGTGCCGCCGGTGGCCAATACATCGTCGAAGAGCAGCACTTTCTGGCCCGGCTTGATGGCGTCTTTGTGGATTTCAAGGGCATCGGTGCCGTATTCAAGGGCATATTCTTCCCTGATGGTTTCAGCGGGGAGCTTGCCAGGCTTACGGGCAGGGACAAAGCCGGCTCCCAGCTTGTAGGCCAGGGCACCCCCAAAGATAAAGCCTCTGGCTTCAACGCTTACCACCAAATCAATGTCTTTATCCATAAAAGGTTCGGCCAAGCGGTCAACGGCTTCCCGGAAAGCCTCTGGCTCTTTTAATAATGTAGTAATATCCTTAAAGAGAACTCCTGGCTTAGGCCAATCCGGTATATCTCGAATGTATTGGGCCAGGTCCATCCTCCCCCTCCTTATGCGGAAATGTAGAGCTGTAAAAGGCAAGGTCTCCACGTCTGCAACAAGTTACGCAAGACAGAAGCAATTTTACCAGAAAAAGCAGGTTTTGGCAATAAAATGAAATTGGAAGGCTGTTGAAAAAGCGCCACGCCGTTCTTCCTCAAAGGGTTCCCCCTGACGGGGGCAGGTTAAAAAGGCTTTTTGGGGTATCTTCTTGCATGGCAGCGAAGCTGCCATGCAAGAAGATACCTCTTTTTTCCTCCTTTGCCTCACGGGTGGGGTTGACCTCAGAGTTTTCCAACACCCTCTGAATTGGCACAAATCTTGCGAAGGGGTTATAATGTTGGAAAAGTTATGGCGTATAGCTACCGGACCGAAAATGTCTCGGCAAATTATCCTATGGCTAGATGAAAGAGAAGCCTGTAACCCGGCCTCAGTCGGTTACAAAGCCGCCCGATTGGCACAGGCTCTTCAGGGTGGGTTCCCCGTGCCCTCAGGCTTTTGTCTCACCGTTGGAGCTTACCAGGAATTCATCGGCCAGTGTGGCTTGAAAGAACCTCTTGAAAAAGTGAGCGCCCTGGGTGAGGAAGCTGACCCCCTCGAAATAACATCGCTCTCTCGGCAAATCGGCGAGGCTTTCGCCGCCGGGAGCCTGCCCCCCGAAATGCGGGAAGCCCTGCTGAGGGCCTTTGATGCCCTGGCCCCTCAAGCCCCTCAGGGCACTGTGGCTGTCCGCTCCTCGGCCACCATTGAGGACGTAGCCCAGGCCTCCTTCGCCGGGCAAGCCGCCACGTTTTTGAATGTGAGCAGGGATGGCCTGGAAGAGGCGGTGAAGGGTTGCTGGGCCTCGCTATGGAGCCCCCAGGCCATAACCTATCGCCTCCGCAAGGGCCTTCCCCACCCCGAGATGGCCGTGCTCATCCAGGTGATGATACCCGCTGAGATGGCCGGGGTGGCCTTCACCCGGGACCCCACCACCGGCGAGGAAACCGTGGTCATCGAAGCCGTCCGGGGCACAGGCGAGGCCCTGGTGAGCGGCAGGGTCCAGCCTCAGCGCTATGCCTTAAAGCCTTCCGAAGTCTCAAAGCCTTCGGAAATCCCCCCGGAAATCCGGCAAGTGGCCCGGATGGCCCTGGCCCTGGAGGGGCTTTTCGGCGAGCCGCAGGATGTGGAGTGGTGCTATTACCAGCGCCGCCTCTACCTGCTCCAATCCCGTCCCCTCACCGTGGAGAACCTCTTGCGCCGCAGGGCCTGGGAGCTTTTCACCGAGCCATCCTCCGAGGATGAACTGTGGTGCAATGGCTTCTTCAACGAACGCTTCTCCGAGCCTCTCTCGCCGTTGGGGTGGTCCATCATCAAACCCCTGGTGGAAGAACTGGCCTTCCGTGACCCGTTGCGCTATATGGGCCACCGCCACCCGGAAGAACTGCGGGTCACCCGCCTTTACTATGGCCGCCCTTACGTGAACCTGCGGGTCTTCCAGATGATTTACAAGCCCTTCCCCGATTTCCTCCTGCCCGAAGGGGCCAGGGGCTATTTCCCCAACCGGGACGCCCGGATGCGGAAAGAGGTCCCCTTCCCACCCAGCATATTCCACCCAAGCCTTCTCCTCTCCCTCCTCCGCCACTTCCTCAAAGACCCCCGCAACTGGTCGCCCCTCCACAACCACAAGCTCTGGCGGGATTACACCCGCTACCACGAGGCCCAGATGGCCTCCCTCCGCCGAGCTCTGGAATCCACCCCGCCGGATGACCTCCCCGGCCTCTGGCAGCTGATGGAGGAGGCACAGGCCCTCAACCGGCGGCTGCTCTCCATCCACCGCTGGAGCATCACCTGGGCCGATGTGACCTACACGCTTCTGGAGCGCTTCCTGGCCCTGTGGATGCCCCGGGAGAAGGCCCGTGAGCTTTGCGCCGAGCTCCTTTCGGGGTTGGGCAACAAGACCTACGAGATGGGCGAGGCCCTGCGGGAGCTGGCTCGCAGCCCCGATAAAGGAGAAGCCCTTGCCCGCTTTTTGGCCCGCCACGGCCACCGTTCCTTCTCCCTGGACATCTACCGCCCCACCTTCGCCGATGACCCCTCCCAGGTGCTGGAGATGCTACCGTCTCAGGGGAAGATACCCCGCTTCAAGCCCCCTCAGCGCTCCCCGGATGCTGCCCTCCGGGAACTGAGCCGCACCCTCGGCCCTGTACGGGGAGCCATAGCCCGCCTGCTGGTGGCCCTGGCCCGGCCCTACGCATTGCTGCGGGAAGAGCAACGCTATTATTGGCAGCAATCCCTCGCCCTTATGCGCCGGATAGCTTTGCTCATCGGGAGGGAGTTGGCCTCCCAGGGCTTATTGGAACACGAACACCTCGTCTTCTTCCTCACCTGGGATGAGTTGAAGCAAGAGGCAAGGGGCAAGGGGCAAATTGCAATTCGCAATTCACTATTCGCTATTCGCTATTCGCAACTTGCTATTCGCTATTCGCAACTTGCTACTCGCTACTCCGTCTTC
>DRAO01000511.1 GCA_011041825.1 Chloroflexota bacterium | reverse complement strand
CCTCCTTCTTCAGCTTCTAAGCCTCCCAGCAATTCATAAGCTGAAACCAAAGCGAAAGCCATTATTGGATAAAAATTTTTTGATGCGTGTTGATCTAAGATTTCCCTAAGGGGGCCTCTATCACTTACCTCTATTTTATCAAGTAAGTTCTTATATGCTTGCTCCATTTCATCAATGAAAAGCACGGATATTTCGCAACTGCTCAAGGCTTCCTTCACCTGTTCTGGATCCAAATGCAAATCTCTAAAATATTGAGAAAGAGTTTCATGGCTCTCTAAGTCTGGAAGTCCTAAGATACCTTCAGGAGGGACATCTTTTCCCAAGGAATCCGCAATCTGCTCTCGCTGGGTTCTTATCCATTCTGCAATCCTATCGGGAAGAGCTCCAACAGTGATAGTGGTAGGAATATCTTTAGGCTTAGGTAAAATATCTTTAAGTAAAACGTCTAAAGTGACAAAAAGAGCAGGTATTCCTTCTTCCCAAGATTTCAAAAAGCACCATTTCATAAGTTCACTTTTGCCCGCTCCATAAGGGCCTATAATAGCTAAAGGAGCTACCTTCTCCTTCTTTTTTGCGGCCAGAATATATCTTTCTGCAATCTCTCTTATCCACTTATGCTCCTCAGAGAGATCTCTCCATCTGATATTTTTTACATCAGCTCTATAAGCCATTTCCTCACTCCTATCCCTAAAGATGAAAAGTTTCTTCCTTAACAATCTCTTACTACCTTCACCCTAATCTTTTTCCGCCTATGTCAAGCAGTTCTGAGCCATCTTTGTGAGGCTTATGATACATAATTTATTGCACCTGCTTTAACTCTACCCTTTCAAATTATCAACCTCCTTGATAATATAAGCCTACATTCCGCACCTACCCTGGGGCAAGATAGCATTTTTGGACGTGTGGCCCCAGCAAGCGCAGGATATGTTGATGAAGTTCGGAAAGGTTCAGCACATGACGTTCAACCCCTTGGGGACCGTGAACGACCAATACGTCAATTCCCTCAAACATCTGAAAGATACGCCGCAGTGTCGGCCTTTGGGTCGGCTTGCCCACCTGATTGGGGATGGTCTGGCCTGTCTTCTGCAAACGCTGCCGCAATATGTGTTCGGCCAGGGCATACACCAACAAGGCCAGCCCCATGATCATAGTCAAGGCCATGATGCGTCGTGGCAACTTCAAAAAGAGGCTGTCAGCGAAAAACAGCGGGTCTTTCAAGAAGCGGAAGCCCCGTTCCGGCCCAACACCCTGCCCTTTGTAGACCACCAGTATATCTTCGCTCGACAATGCATCGGCATCCAACTCGTTGGTCGCCAGCACAAACTTGCCCGCCCGCTGGTAAGCAGCCTCCTGTGCTCCTTCCTCAGCCACCACTTCCCAGCTGGCCAGGCGCCAGCCTATCCGCTCCGGTGGGACACCTTTGGTCGGTCGACCCCGCCGGCCGTAATGGGAAACCACTGTGTAGTTGACCCGGACAGTATGATACCTCAAGCGGCGGCATACCTCATTCACGGCCTGTTCTGCTTCGGCCTGGGTGGCGAATTCACCTCCGGCCAAGCGTTGCATGGCCCGGACGGCCTTCTCCTGCTCCTTGGCTATGCGCTGCTGCAATGCTTTTACATCCCGTTCATAGGCGGCCTGGGAGTAGACCACCAACCACCGTTGCCGGACACCGCCGTAGGTGACCCCCACCTCCGTATAGTAGTATCCTGGCAAGGAGCTTGGCGTCATGGCTTGCACATCTGTGGCCCGTTCCACCTCTTGGACCAGTCCGATACGTTCCGGCACACGGGTGATCCACTTCAGTGCTCCCAGGGCTTGAAGGTTGTCTGCTGTATACAAGGCGCTGTCGGCTACAATATATGGAGGCTCTTCTCCTTGCCGCAATTGCTGCACATACGCCCGCACCATCTGCGGCAGGCTGTGGGTATCCGAGGCGTTACCGTCCATAGCTTGAATCCAGACCGGCAAGGCCGAACGATAGGTGGTCAAAAGCCCCACCACCACCTGCTTGAGGTCGGGGCGATGGTCCCGGGAGTAGCCGTGGGAGATAGTGATCACCCCTTGTTCGTCGGTTTTCTGCTCATAGGCCCCGTGCAGGTGAAAGGAACTGGTGTCCACATGCATAAACCGGGACATCAGACCAAAGTGAGTCAAAGCATGGGCTGCCACCTGGGCAAACACCTTGGTCAGGCCTGCCTCCCACAGAGCATCCAGGGCCCTCCCCAGACTGTCGTCGTTGAGCATCTGGGGAGTGATTCCGGGCCGGATCAATATCTCCAGCGGCTTGTTGGCAAAAAACTCCGGCGACAGATACAAGGGGCGGTTGACAAAGCCCAAGGCATTGATGACCATGGCTTGCACCGCCTCGCCCACGCTGACTTGACGCTTAGGCGCCGGCACTAAGTGGTCAATCTGGCCGATGAGGTCAATCTCATGGCAAATGCCGGCCACAATGCCCAGGTGATCCAATCGCTCCGTGCGGTAGCCGACTTCGTCCATGGGGTATCCTCCTTGAAAGCATCGTTCGTCTCCTTCAAGGATACCTCAAAATTCCGTCTTCGGCTACCTCAACTGCGGAATGTAGGATAAAAGCTCACTACAAAAATATCCAGATGTAGATTGCGGCGACACCGTTGCTTTATTTCGATAACGCGAGTCTGCCGATGCGAAAAAGATGGGCCGTACTGGAAAGCTCCAGCCCGGCCCGTAGAACGGTGTTAAGCTAGCGGATGATTTTCTTGTGGTTATAAGAATTTGAACCTTAGGGAGGATGAACACAAGCTCTTAGTGTGGAACATGTTCCTTGTGATCTCGTCCCTTCGCAGGCTATATTGTACATCGAACCCAAGGTGCCGGGAGATGTCCCCCGACAGCCTCACCACGATAACGTTCCCCTCCATCTCCTCGGGAAGCGAGACCGTAGGGAGGAGTCCTGGGATTGTTTCTATGTACCTTTTAAATCGGAAGACACTGTAAAGCTGAAGGCTCAGATGCTTCGTGAGGGCCTTCCCGGAGAGCAGTGTGAGCTTATGGGTCCTGAAAGCGTATCCACAGCTGTTCGACGTGTTCTTCAGGAAGGAATAGCCACAGTTTATCAGAAATCCGCCGCAGAGCCGAAGGCCTACACCTGCCTCCCGCAATATGTCCCTTCGATGTTCCCTGGTCGGGGGGTACATTTCGAAGTCCGACCTCCTTAAAAGGGCCCTGAGT
>DRAO01000065.1 GCA_011041825.1 Chloroflexota bacterium | reverse complement strand
TTTCTCGTGCGGGGGCGAAGCCCCCGCACGAGAAAACACTTCAAAAAATGCTTTTTAACCTGCCCTCGCCGGAGGGAACCATTTGAGCAAGAACAGCGTGGCACTTCTTCAACACTCTCAAGGACTTGTGTTTGCTCCTCCTTATCAGGCTATGGTATAATGGGGATGTTCGCCAGGGGTTTGCGAGATAGGACACAGGGGAGATGAGCTGTGAGGTATCTGTCCAGCTCGTGCAACATTCTAAACCGCTATCCTCGCCGCCATCTTGAAAGGCTCCTCTTACTCCTCTTGGTTGTTGTAGCCGCTTTCTTCCGGCTGTGGAAGATAACGGAGGTCCCACCTGGACTGAGCCACGATGAGGCTGATTGGGGTCACATAGCCCTGAGAATCATCCAGGGACACCTCTTGCAGATAAGCGAGCTCGGCACTTTGCAATCGTATTTTTCAGCGCCGTTTGTATTAACATTGGGGCGGACCCCGCTGGCATTGAGGTTGGGGGCTGCCATAAGCGGCATTTTAACCGTGCCCATCCTGTACCTGTGGGCTTACGAGGCTTTCCAGAAGCGCCTTGTGGCTTTCCTGAGCGCTTCGTTGTATGCCATCACTTTCGCCTGTATCCACCTCAATCGCCTGGCTTTCCCTCCCAATCCTCTCCCTCTCTTGCAGGTGGCCCTCTATTATTCCTTTTGGCGATGGTGGCGGAGGAAGGAACGGTGGAGTTTGGTTGTGAGCGGTCTTCTCCTGGGCTTGACCCTCTATACTTACCAGGCATCTCTGGCCCTGATCTTCGCAATGGGGCTCTTCTGGCTAGGATGGGTGTGGAAGGACCGGGATAGCGTCAGGGCCAGGCTAGGAAAGGCTCTTCCATTTTGGGGGGCTTTCTTGGCTATCGCCTCTTATTTTCTGTTTGCCCGGGTTCTGAACCCTCATTACTTTCGTTCCCATCATTTCACCAATCAGTTCATCCTGAATCCTGAGGTTCACAAGGGTTCTCTCTGGTCACTGCTGGCAAGGCAATTCATCCAACACATCGGCTTTTTCGGCTTCACCGGGGACCATATCTGGCGTCATAACCTGCCCGGAAGACCCCTCTTCGACCCTCTCATCTCCCTGTTTTTCTGGGCGGGGCTGTTCTTAGCCCTGAGGAAGGTTAAGTCTGCCCCTTTCGCTTTCCTCGTCCTCAACTTTGCCGTGATGCTCTTGCCGGGGCTCCTGGCAAGGACCGATACAGGCCCGCACCTCCTTCACCTTTCGGGGGTTCTGGCCCTCAGTTGCCTTTTCCCCGCCCTTGCGATGGACTGGATTTTGGAAGTCCTCGGTTCAAGGGGGAAGGAGATTCGCCGGGGGCTCATTGCTCTGTTGTGCATATTGCTGGCGGTGGAAGGCTACCGGACTTACCTCGATTACTTCAACGTATGGGCTGAGGAAGTTAAGGAGGTTATGGCCTTCGATGAAATCTTCGTGCGGACGGCCTACGCCTTGAACCATTTCTCGCCTCAACCGCAGGTCTGGATATTGCCCAATCATCCTGGCCAGCCTAAGGCACGCCCACCCTCCAGCTTCACCTTCGTGTACACGGCCCCTGTGCCCTTCCATTCCATCCGGGCCGATGAAAGTGTGGCCCCGGAGAAGTTAGAAGAAGCCCTGGAAGGGGTTAGGCGTGTAGGGTTGGTGGAATGGGATTGGGATGCGTTGAAGTGGGCAGCCCCTGTCTATGGGGATAAGAAGGGCTTGCTGCGTTTCCTTTTGGAAAGAGCGGGCCGATTGCAGGAGCGCCAATCTTACGGTGGTTTCACGTTGAGCATCTACGAATTGATGCCGTCCTCGGATTTCTCCATCCCCTCCCCTTCCGTGCACTCATTGGATTTATCCTTCGGGGATTTGCTGAGCCTCAAAGCCTGCGATTTGGGGGGAGCGGGCTTTTCCAGCATCCCTTCCGGTGAAAGGCTGTGGGTGATGTTGCGCTGGTCGGCGATGCAGCCCTTATCCCGTGATTATAAGGCAGCCATCTACGTAATGGATGCCAAGGGGCACCTGATAGCTCAGGACGACCGGCTTATCCTCGACCGCACCGGGATGCCCACTTCTTCGTGGGAGCCCGGACAAGGGGGATGGGATTGCAGGCTGATACCGATACCTCCCGGCACTCCGCCTGGCGAATACCTCCTGGGCGTGGCGGTATACGATGCAGAAACCCTGGCGAAGCTTCCGGTAAACAGGGGCGAAAGAATATCGGCCCGGATAGCGTCAGCTGCTAGATTCAGAATCTCCAAGGCGGTACAACATTACCAGCCCCAGCCAGGGGTTCCTCTGGATATACCCTTAGGGGAGCCAGCCTTCGTCCGCTGGCTGGGTTATGACCCGCCTGCGGGCCAAGTACGACCGGGGGATAAAATGGTGCTCGCTTTTTACTGGCAAGCCATCCAAGCTCCGCCATCTGAGGGCCAGGTCACCGTAATGCTCAAGGATGCCGGTGGGACATCGGTGCAAGCCTCCCCGTTCCCCATCGGAGGGGCGTACCCGCCTTCAGAATGGTCGCCTGGAGAGGTGGTTACAGACCGTTACGATTTCATCTTGGATAGGACCATCCCCGGCGGTGTTTACACTTTGCACGTCCGCATACAATTGGGAGGATTTGCCTACGAGAGGGATATAGGTACAATTGAGGTGTTGGGCTGGTCACGCACCTTCCAGCAGCCCTCTGTTCAGCATCCTTGTGAAGCATACTTCGGGGATGAGATGAAACTGGTGGGTTATGGCTTAGGCGAGGCAGAGCCAGGGGAGAAGCTGGGCATAACTTTGTGCTGGCAGGCCTTGCGGGAGATGTCCACTTCCTACGTGACCTTCGTGCACCTCTTGAACTCCCAAGGTATGCTGGTAAGCCAAATGGATGCTGTCCCTGGCGGAGGTCGCTATCCCACCACAGGCTGGCTCAAAGGGGAGTTTATCTGTGCCAAGTACGAGCTGCCCTTACCTGAAAGCCTGAAAGAGGGGCCCTATTCCATCGAGGTCGGCGTATATGACCCCCGGTTTGAGCAGCGCCTACCGGTCCGGGATGCCTCCGGTACCCTCGTAGGAGATAGCCTTATCATCAATCCCGGTCAGCCTTGAGTCTTAGCTCAGGGTTTTCCCCATCACAGGGGGTTTTTAAAGAAAGTTATTTCTTCGACGACAGCGAAGTGGTAGCGCTCCATTTAACCGTGGTTAAGGATGTTGCCTCAGGAGGGGGCGAA
>DRAO01000382.1 GCA_011041825.1 Chloroflexota bacterium | reverse complement strand
GGTCCATGGACTTCTCTGTGGCCTCTCTGGGCGAAAGCCCTTCCTCGGCCATAATTCGCTCGACGTTCTCCACTACAACGATGGCATCATCCACCAGGAAGCCGATGGCAAGCACCATTGCAAACATGGTCAGCATGTTTATGGAAAAGCCGAAAAGCCCCAGGCACGCAAATGTGCCCAGCACCACCACAGGGATGGCGATCGTGGTAACGACGGTCGCACGAACACTTCCCAAAAACAGCAGCATCACGAAAAACACCAGGACAATTGCCTGTGCAAGGGCCTTATAGACCTCGTTGATGGCTGCCCTGGTGAAGGGAGCGGTCTCATAGGGGTAGACCACCTTGAGTCCGGGTGGAAAGTAGCGGCTCATCTCAGCGAGCTTATTTTTTATGCGCTGGGCAGTCTTGAGCGAATTGGCCCCTGGCTCCTTCCGAATGACAAGCATGGCGGAAGGTTTACCGTTATACCAGGATTTAATATCGTAACGTTCGCCCCCTAACTCCACTCGCGCCACATCCTTTATCCGGACAATGGATCCATCCGGGTTTGTCCGAAGGGGGATAGAGCGGAATTCCTCTGGGGTTTTAAGGTAATGCTGGACAATGATGGAGGCGTTCAGCCTCTGGCCCTTGACCGCAGGTGCGCCACCGAACTGGCCCGCTGAGACCTCCACGTTGTAGGCCCGAAGCGCCATAATTACGTCTTCTACAGTCAAGCCGTAACTGGTCAACTTGTGGGGATCAAGCCAGATACGCATGGAATATTCGGAGCCGAAGACCTGGACCTCGCCTACGCCAGGGACTCTTGCAAGGATCTTTTCC
Organism: Chloroflexota bacterium; assembly: GCA_011041825.1. GTDB lineage: Bacteria > Chloroflexota > Anaerolineae > SpSt-600 > SpSt-600 > HyVt-206. Next base: position 2,411 of record DRAO01000382.1, on the reverse strand, counting down.
AGATTCGACTTGGCATAGTCCATAAGGTCTATTTTGTCCATGCTGCCGTCTTCGGAAATAATGCCGATTGCCATCATGTAATTGCGGGTGGCCTTCATAACCTTAACCCCATGTTCCCTTACCACCTGTGGCAGACTGGCCATGGCGAGCTGGAGCTTGTTCTGCACCTTGGACCATGCCACATCCGGATCAGTACCCGGCTTGAAGGTCAGCTCAATACGGCATGTCCCGGAGTTGTCGCTTGTAGAAGAGAGGTAGATCATACCTTCAAGCCCGGTCATCTGGTTTTCAATGACCTGGGTGACCGCGTTTTCCACCGTCTCCGCCGATGCGCCGGGGTAATAGGCCATGACCATTATGGTAGGCGGAGCGAGGTCAGGATAGCGCGACACGGGCAAAAAGCGAATGGCCAGGGCGCCTGCACTCATTATCACAATCGCAATGACCCATGCAAAGACCGGGCGATCCAGAAAGAATCTCGAGACCATCAGGCACCTCCTCCCTGCCGTTTCTGTGGCAGAGTTTGAGGCCCGGTCGCGGCCTTTTCCGGATTAAACGGGGCAGCCTTTACCGGCATTCCGGGACGTACGAATTGAAGCCCCTCGACTATCACCCGGTCTCCAGCGGAAATGCCCGTTACCACCAGCCATTTGTCGCCGATGGCTCGGTCAAGCTGGAGCATCCTCCTTTCCACTTTGTCGTTTGGGCCGACCACCAGGACGTAGGGAGCCCCTTTGGGGGTTCTCATGACGGCCTGTTGAGGAACAAGTATGGCATCCTCCTTGACGCCTTCCTTTATGACGGCCCGCACAAACATCCCTGGAAGGAGAACCCCCTCGGGATTGGGGAAGATCATCCGGAGGATTACGGAACCAGTGGTGGGGTCTACCTTGACATCACGAAACTGCAGTGTGCCCTCATGCGGGTACACGGTCCCGTCTTCCAGGATGAGCTTGACCCTCGCCCGATCCACCCCACCCCGGTGGAGGTTCCCCTCCTCAAGGCGCCTCCTCAAGCGCAGTAATTCAGCGGTAGACTGCGGCACATCCACGTAAATGGGGTCCAGTTGGTGAATGGTTGCAAGTGGTGTTGGCTGATACGCCGTTACAATCGCACCCTCGGTCACGTTGGACTTACCTATGCGGCCGGAGATGGGTGCAGTGACCCTGGTGTAACCAAGGTTGATCTGGGCCGTCTTTACCTGGGCCTTCCAGTACTTGATCTCTGCCTGGGCCTGTTTCAGGGCAGCAACCGCTTCATCGTAATCCTGCTGGCTTATTGCTTTGCTTGGAAGCAATTTCCTATAGCGCTCCACCCTCAGCCGGATCGCAGGCAGATTGGCCTCAGCCCTGGCAAGGGCAGCCTTTGCGTTGTCTAGCGCCGCCTGGAAGGGGGCAGGATCAATCTGATAGAGTATTTGGCCGGCCTTGACATTGGAACCTTCCTTAAACAGGCGTTTTAGGATACAACCGCTGACCTGGGGCCGTATTTCCGCCACCCGAAAGGGAGAGGTGCGCCCCGGTAGTTCAGTGGTCAAAACGACCCTCTGCGGCCGAACTACTACTACGGCCACTTCTGGAATCCGAGGTGGCGCGGTTTCTTGGTGACGGTTACAAGTTGTCAGCAAAAGACCAGCTAACAGAACCACTAAAACCACATTCGATTTAACCGGCTTGGAGATAAATCTTTTCCTCTGATTCATGGATCATCCTCCAAGTAGAAAGGAATTGAGTTCTCTGCGCTCCACGGATAATCACGTGTCGACCAGTCCCTTAAAGAGAATATTCAGGATGACATCAGGATCCTCAGGAAAGGGGCGATCGTCTGGCGCTTCAAGCCAGAGAAGAAGAAAAGCGTTGCAAAGGCTGTCAAGGGCAACGGCCAGCTGGTAGGGTTCAGCGATCTTCCGAAACCGTTTCCTCTTTATCCCGCTCTCAAAGACCGAGGCGAGAGTACGCAGAAACTGCTCGTATCTTTCTCGAATTTCCTTATCAAGGCCGGCCTTTACGCTGAAGCTTGCTCCCCCGGTTTCGGCAAAATAGAGGCGAATGACCGAGATGTTGGCCGCAAAGACTTCTCTTTTGGCCTTCACGTAATTCCGCAATTTTTCAATCTCATCATCCGCTTCTTCTATGGCCCTGGTGAGGGCCTCATGAAACCTGTCGGCCTGCTCAGCGATGAGGGACTTGTAGAGGTCCTCCTTGTTCCGGAAGAACTTGTAAAGCGTCCCAACGGCGAACTCGGCTTTCTCGGCAATTTCGTGCATCGAGACGTTGTGGTAGCCCTTTTCCGAGAAAAGCTCAAGAGCGGCGGCGAGCATTTCTTGACGCTGCCTGAGTTTCTCTCTTTCGCGCCTTGATAGTTTTTTGTGTTTCATCGCTTGACCTCCCGATGCACAACCTGAACAGGGC
>DRAO01000135.1 GCA_011041825.1 Chloroflexota bacterium | reverse complement strand
GCTCTATGGTCCTTGCGCTTGTGAGCCTTGGGTGAGAGCTTTACGCACTCTCATCCATCCCCCTCACCTACTAAACTGATACAGACACCAGGAGTGCTTTGACTTTTCATAAGAGAGGGTTATAATTCAAACCGAATTCATCAAGGGCAATGCATTATGCCTGTGGGAGGCGAGATGTGTAACCGGGGTTCGAGTTTAAGGGCGGACTTGACGGTCTTCCCAAAACTCAACTATATTATAGTTAAGGTCAAGGTTTGCAGCCGCCCCCGCAATTCTTAACTGGAGTCTGGCGATTTTGAAAACGCGCAAAAAGCTTAAAAGCGGACGCAGATTCTCGCAGGCTTCGCACGCAGATTTCCAATATTTTCAAGGATTATCTGAGAAAATCTGCGTGAATCTGCGTCCAAAGTAAGATTCGCCAGAGTCCAATTCTTAACAGAGGATAATCCCAAGCCCACGAGCACGAGACAGAGATTTTACCAGAAAGGTGCATCCTGTGGTAAAATCTCTGGGGCGGAAAAAGGCAACCGTCGGCAAGATGGATCGGCATAGACAGCGTTAGAGGTACCCGTAAGAAAAGGTTATTTATGTAAACTATGGAAGGGAAATCACGCATTCCGGGCAAACTGAGTCCTCCGAGGTTTCCAGAGCCTATACTACATCGAGAGCACATCCTCGACAGCCTGGGCATCCCCCCTCCTACCCCTGTCATCTTTCTCTGCGCAGGCCCTGGATACGGCAAATCCATCCTATTGTACCAGCTCGCTCACTCCTTCGGCCCCTTCGTATGGTATGCCTTCGAGCGGCAGGATCGGGACCCCCGGTGCTTCCTGAGATGGCTGACCCTGGCTCTGGAACCCTTCCTGCCCGATACCTCGCTCATTACCGAGGAACCTGGTTTCCTTTCTCTCCTCAACGCCCTCTTGGGGTTGACCGGTCCCCTCCTGCTGGTGCTCGATGATTGCCAGGTCATCTTTGACAGCCCCACCTTTGACCTCATCCATCGGCTTCTCCAGCATCGTCCTCCCCGCCTCTTCCTGGCCCTGGCAAGCCGCTGCCTCCCCGATTGGGATGACCTGCCCCAGCTCCAGAGCCGGGGTGATGTTCGGCTTCTGCAAGCCGAGGAACTCCGCTTCATCCCCGATGAGGCCCGAAACCTCGCTGTGGATTCCTACGGGATGGACATTTCCCCCGTCCAGTTGCAGGCCCTGATGGCCCGCACCGAGGGCTGGCCCATCGCCGTGCAACTGGCCCTGCGGGCTGCGCTCAGCCTGGGGAACCTGGAAGAAGCCCTGCGCCACCTGGAGGAACCGGGAGGTCCCCTTCCTGCTTACCTGGCCTCTGAAGTGCTGGAGGCTCAACCTGCTCAACTGCGTGAATTCCTGCGAGACACTTCTATCCTGGGCCGCCTGACCCCCTCCCTCTGCAATGCCCTCCTCCAGATCACCGACGCAGAGGAGAAACTGAATCGCATCTATCGGGAAAACCTCTTCCTCTACCGGGAGGGGAACAGCCACCCGCCCAGCTACCACTATCATCCGCTTTTCGCCGCTTTCCTGCAAAGCCTCCTGCGCAGAGACAAGGCCCGCTGGCAGATGCTTCACTCACGAGCCGCTCAAATCCTCGAAGGCCAGGACGACCCCGCCGGTCTTGAACAGGCTATTGAGCACCGGCTCTGCGCAGGGGAGCCATCGAAAGCCATACCCCTCATCATCCGCTTGGCCCCTTCGATGTTGCAAAGCAGCCGGCTTAACGACCTGGAGGGGTGGATCGCCCGAATCCCCGAAGAGGGAAAGGAACGCCACCCTGCCCTTCTCCTCTTCCTGGCTCAGGTTCAAATCGAGCGAGGGCTGATGGATGCTGCTCTGGCAACCCTTCACCGGGCTGAGGAGAACTTCCGGCGCCAGGGCGATGAGGCCGGGCTGAGCAGGGCCCTGCGCCACAGAGGCACAGTGCTCTGGCGGGAAGGAGAAATTCAGGAGGCGATAGCCAGCTTCTCCCAGGCCCTGGAACACCTCCCCCCGGAAGCCAGACGGGATAGGGCAGCCCTGCTCAACACCCTCGCCCTGGCTCAGGCTGCCGTTGACCTCCCGGCGGCGAAAGAAGCCCTCAGGGAGGCCCGCAGGATAATGGCCGAGGAAGGCGACCGCTTCGGATTGGCAACGGTGCTTACCAACCTGGCCGGCTTTATCCTCTTCCGCCAGGGCGAGCTGGACGAGGCCCTTCGGGCGCTGGAGAAGGCGGCAGGCATCTTCCAGGAACTGGACAACCGCCACTTCCTGGCCTATTGCTTTGGCAATACCGCCACCATCCTGGCCCTCAAAGGCGAATACGAACGTGCCGGTGAGCTGGCCCGGCAGATGTTGAACATAGGTCGGGAACTGGGGCTCCGTAACATCGAGGGGCGGGCTTTGGATACCCTGGCCTTCCTCGAACTGGTGAGCGCCCCTCCGAATCCAGACCAGGCCCTGAAATATGCCCGGGAATGTTTCCGATGCGCTCTGGAGTGCGAGAACAGAGGGGCCGAGGTGGATGCCAGGTTGATGCTGGCCTTCGTGCACCGCTGGCGTGGCGAGACGGTGGAAGCAGAGCGGGAGGCCACGCAGGCTCTTACCCTGAGCCGGGAGATGAACAACCGCTGGGACATCGCCAGGTCACTGCTGGAGCTGGCCGTGGTGAATCTGGCTGCCGGGAACCTGCAGGAGGCTAGGGAGCACCTGAAAGAAAGCCGCCGCCTGCTGGAAGCCTACCAGGCCCGATTCGCATTGACGGAGGTGGATTTCTGGCTTGCTGCGACGGCGCTAGCGGAGGAGAATGACGAAGAGGCCATCGCCTGCCTCAAAAGAGCCCTGGGAGTTGCCCGGCAACACGGCTACGATGCTATCTTCCTGAGAGAGCGACACCACTCTCTGCCCCTCCTGGCCCTCGCCCTTGCTCAGGGTCTGGAACTCGATTACACCGTTCACCTCCTGCGCCACATCGGGACCGAGGCCACCCCTTATCTCCTGGAGCGCCTCCCCTCATCCGACAGGAATGCCCAGGAGCGCATCATCTCTCTGCTTGGCGAGATCGGAGACCGGCGGGCTCTTGCTCCTCTTGAAATCCTGGGCGGTAAAGAGGGAAAACTGGCATCCCTTGCCCAGGGGGCAGCAGCACGCATCGCCTCCCGCCCCCCTGTCCCCTTGCGGGTCTACCTCCTGGGGCCCTTCGCCGTTCTGCGGGGCGGGGAAGTCATAACCAT
>DRAO01000388.1 GCA_011041825.1 Chloroflexota bacterium | reverse complement strand
TGGAAAGCCATCCCCCCACACCGGCCTGGCGGGAGCATCGCCTTTACGAGGCCGATTTCCTCATCAGACGGTATGGCTTCACGGTGGAAGAACTGGTTTTCGACGAGCAGGGGAACTTGCCTCATCAAGACGACCCCAAGATGACGTGGGCCAAGGCTCATCCGGAATTCTTCCCGGTGGAGGTAAACAAAGCCGATTACGAGGAGCTTCTAAGGGTACCGGGCATAGGGCCACGCTCGGCAAAACGCATCGTCCGGGAGCGCAAGAAGGGAAGTTTCCGTTACCTTGAGGATTTGAAGGAACTGGGAGTGGTCACCAAACGGGCAGCCCCATTCATAACCCTAGAGGGGAAAAGGCCAGCTTTCCAAATGGCATTGCTATAGGGATTTTGAGCAGCGGCAACACAGTTATCTAAAATGCCACCAACCTAAAACGGGGGTGCGAGGGGCACAGGAGGCGTCCCCCCCGAAATTTCCCCCTTATACCCGGGGAATTGTTCCCGGTAACCATTTAGCCGTGGTTGGTAATGCTGCCCTATGGTGGGGGCAAAAAAGAGAGTTTTTCGGAAAAACCCTTTCCTTTTGGGACGAAGTCCCACAGACTACAAGGAGAAGGGGTAAGGAAGATGCGCATCCTTATCACCGGAGGAGCAGGATTTATCGGCACTGCCCTGGCTAACAAGCTGGTTCAATTGGGACACCACGTGCGGGTGATAGACGACTTGAGCGCTGGTGACTCCAGCCGTCTGGACCCCAGGGTTGTGTTCACCCGTGGTGATGTGAGAGATGTGCCCAGGCTGTGGACATTGTTGCAGGGGGTGGATTGCGTGTACCACCTGGCGGCAAAAGTCTCGGTGCCCGAATCAGTTCTCTACCCCAAGGAATACAACGAGGTGAACGTAGGAGGCACCGTGAGCCTTATGGTTGCCATAAGGGATGTAGGCGTGAAAAGGGTTATCCTGGCCTCTTCGGGGGCCGTTTACGGTGAACAAAAGGAGCAGCCGGTACGGGAGGAACAGCGGCCTAATCCCCAGTCCCCTTATGCTGTCAGCAAGCTGGCCTCGGAGTATTACGTGAACACCTTGGGTGCTCTCTACGGCATTGAAACGGTAATTTTAAGGATTTTCAACGCTTATGGGCCAGGCCAGTTCTTGCCCGTCTCCCACCCTCCTGTGATACCGCAATTTATGAAAAGGGCCGTGGAAGGGGGGTCGCTGGTTATCTTCGGCGACGGCAACCAGACCCGGGACTTTGTGTACATTGATGATGTGGTGGATGCATTGATAGCGGCAGCTACCGCCCGGAATGTGAACAGGGCGGTGATAAACGTGGGGAGCGGTGAGGAGACGAGCATCAAGCAACTAGCCCACAAAGTAGCCGAAGTTACAGGCAGGCAGGTGCAGGTGATTCATAATGAGGCTGAAAGCGGTGGCGTTTCCCGTCTGGTGGCTGATCTGACACGGGCTGCTAAGCTGCTGGGGTATAAACCCAAAGTCAAACTTAAAGAAGGATTGCGTCGGTTGATGGAGCTTGACCCTCGTTTTCGGGTGTCTTGAGAGATGGCGATGGCTGATACGACGGAGATTATTTTTGGGCGATGGCTTCGTCATCGCCCAAAAACATTTTTTCTCATCTTCCTCCTCTTAGCTTGGGGATTGCGCCTCTACGGAATCACCTTTCAGAGCTTCTGGCGAGATGAGGTTGATGCGGTATTATTTTCCTTGGTGCCCCTAAACGAATTGCTGGGCTATTTCACCAAACCCGGATGGAACGGCCCCCTGTATTACCTGCTCCTGCGAGGATGGATTGAGCTGATGGGCACCGGCGAGTTCCCCGTGAGGTTTTTCTCCCTGCTCTTCGGGCTCCTTGTTGTACCGCTTACATACCGAATAGCCACCAGGTTCCTCCCCAGCCGAGGGGCATTGTTGGCTATGTTGCTGGCAGCCTCTTCGCCTTACCTCATCTGGTATTCCCAGGAAGCCAAGATGTACGGCCTTTTGATGTCCCTGGGGGCGCTCTCCCTTGCCTTGCATATAGAGGCTTTAGAGAAGGGGGGATGGCTCCGCTGGGCCGGTTACATAGGCACATTGTGGGTATCATTCTACATCCACCTGCTCAGCGTTTTCCTGTTTGTGGGCCAGGTGGCTTTCTTTGCTGGATTTTGGCCTCGCTACCGGGAAAGGCTGCGGGCGGAAGTTACAAGTTGGCTGATTGTGGCGGCTCCCGCCTTGCCGTTGCTCCGGTGGCTGGTGCCGGACTTCTTCTCGGCCCGTCCCACAGGGTTCCCCTATTTCCCGCTGCCTGATATGCTCTCCATATTGCTCACAGGATGGAGCGTGGGGGTTCTCAGTTCCTTATGGCCTTGGTCTACGCTCCCCTGCATTGTGGCCTTGTTCAGCAGCCTGGCCGTTTGGAGGAAGAGCTTGCCTTTGTGGGCTTTCGGCCTGGCTTCCATCATCAGCCTCCACCTGATATGTCTGTGGAAGCCCGTTTTCACCGACCGATATGTAATTTACCTGGCCCCAGCGTTTTACGTGCTGGTAAGCCTGGGGATTATCAACCTCAAATCACCCGGAGGGTCAAAACGTGCGGGAGGATTGAGACAACTCATATCCACCCTTCTGCTCCTCGGCATCCTAGCCGCCGATGCCGATTCCATCTGGAAGCAAACGCACTTCCCCATAAAAAGCGACTTCCGCAGCGCTGTGGCTGTGTTCAGGGAACACGCCCGGCAAGGAGACGTAGTGGTGTTCCTGATCCCCTATGTGAAGCGGGTTTTCGATTACTATGACCCGCCTCCGTACAGGGCGGTGGAGGCTCCCTACACCAACGCCGGGATGTCAGAGCGGGAAGTAGACGCTTATCTCCACAGGCACATCGGCTATCGGAAGCGGGTTTGGCTGGTGTTAAGCGAGGAGGCGATGTGGGATGCCCGCCGGTTGGTGCCTCGCTGGCTTGAGGAGCATTACGAACCTGTGCTGGTGGGCCGATTCACCAGGGTAGCCCTTTACCTGTATCAGCAACCTCCGGTTAGGGTGGATTTAGAGGCATTGAAATATCGTTGCTTCTTACCCCTGGTGCTTAGCTCTGGCCCTCAATAAAACGCTCATATTGGCATAGCCGCCAACAGAAGGGCCGGGAGCTCAAAGCTCCCGGCTGAGCAGAGAAAGGGCGCTGGAAGCGCCCTGGCAAGCCCGCCTTTGGCGGGCTTTCACTGCTCAGGCCGGGGCTTTTAGCCCTGGCCCAGGCTTTTT
>DRAO01000077.1 GCA_011041825.1 Chloroflexota bacterium | reverse complement strand
CCATCCTGAAGGAAAGGAGAAACCAGCGGGCGGGGACCCTCAGCGGCGGCGAGCAGCAGATGCTGGCCATCGCCCGGGGGCTGATGTCCAGGCCCAAGCTCTTAATGCTGGATGAGCCTTCCTTGGGCCTGATGCCTATCCTGGTGACCAAGCTCTTCGACACCATCAGACGGATCAACGAGGAAGGCATCACCATCCTGCTGGTGGAGCAGAACGTGCGAGAGGCCCTGGAACTCGCCGATAGGGCCTACGTCTTGGTCACCGGCAACATAGTCCTGGAAGGGACAGGGCGGGAACTTTTGGAAGCGGAGATGGTGAAGAAAGCGTACCTGGGGATGTAACGAGCTAACCAGAGCTCCTAACGGCTACCAGAGCCATAGCTACTTCCGTTAGGGAAGCGGGGGTGATTTCCATACGAATTTCTTCCTTTGATTTTGAGAGAGGTGTACCCCAGATGAAAATCTTAACTATATCCTTAAGTTCCAGTCCGTAGCATTTTCTCATCAGGGAGGAGTTCTCAAGGAGTAAACGGTCAAGTTCTTCTAAGCGCTTCTCTTGGGTAGCGGTAAGTTTCCTGGCTTTAAAAAGCTTCCCAAGCACGTAGCGAGCGCCCCAAGCTTGGATAAAAACTGCAAGGTGGTGGTTACGTTCCTGTTCATTAAGCCTTGGCCATTCGGCTGCGAGGTCAGGGAGGTCCTTCACTAGCATTTCATAGTTTGCAAGGAAGGATTCAATGTGAGTTGTCCCATAGGTTGTAATATCCAAATCATTATCCTTCATTACTATCACCTTTGTCTTTTCAGATTTTCAAATCCGCTGATGAAAATCGCTTCAGGTCCACTGGCTTGATAGCCTGTAACGATAACCCCGTATCGAGGGCTGTAAGCTACATAAATGAACTTCTCTGGGTTAGGCACACCTTGTATATGGGAAGGAGAGAGAAAGCCAATGTAAGGCTCTCCACGGAACTTATAAGTCCATATTCTCACATCAGGGTGTTGAATGGCTTTATGTAAATCTGCTAAGAAACTTTCTGCTGTCGTATGAGGCGGCCATTGTTTATCCACGTATATCCGTTTGAGCAGGTGCAATTCTATTGAAGGCATACGAGATTGTGTTATTTCAAAACGATGCTTTCGTAATTCTTCTCTCAACCACTTGCTTATCTTTACTGGATACGAAGCAAAAGGGGCCCGGGCCACATATTCAATAATCTTTTGGAGCTCATCTTCACTTGCTTGACGGCCTGTTTCGACAAGGGTAATGATGAGTTGATCAATATCCACAGGGAGTCCATCCTTACATAAGGCTGCATAGACATTTGAACCATTCATTCAAATTATAACACGAGCCTACTGGATGAGCAAGAAGAAACTTTCAGAGGGAGTTGAAAAAGTGCCACACCTTTTTTCTCAAAGTGCTTCCCCGACGGGAGCTAGTTAAAAAGGGTTTTCTCGTGGGGAATACCAAGTTTAGGAGGCACATATGAAAATAGACCTCAACTGCGATATGGGCGAAAGCTTCGGCAGATACCGCATCGGAGCCGATGAGGAGATGATGACGGTGATAACCTCGGCTAACATCGCCTGTGGCTATCACGCCGGTGACCCCCTGGTGATGGACAAAACCGTCCGCCTGGCTGTGGAATATGGCGTGGGAATCGGAGCCCACCCGGGCTTCCCCGACCTGATGGGCTTCGGGCGGCGGAATATGAGCTTGAGCCCCGAGGAGATTGAAAACTACGTGCTCTACCAGATCGGCGCTCTGGCTGCCTTCGCCCGAGCGGCAGGCACTAAGCTGGCCCACGTCAAACCCCACGGTGCCCTCTACAATATGGCCGCCAAGGACCTCCAGATGGCCCAGGCTATTGCCAGGGCTGTGGCCCGCTTCGATAAGGGGCTAATCCTGGTGTGCCCGCCCAACTCCGAGATGGAGAAGGCGGCCAGGGAGCTGGGCTTGCGGGTCGCCAGAGAGGGCTTTGCCGACAGGGCTTACAATGCCGATGGTTCCCTGCGTTCCCGCAGGCTCCCCGGGGCCCTCATAGAAGACCCCCAGGAGGCGGCGGAAAGGGTGGTCAGGATGGTGAAGGAAGGCATCGTGGTAGCCTACACCGGCGAAGAAATCCCGATGCAGGTGGAGACCATCTGTGTCCATGGGGATACTCCCGCTGCCGTGGAGATTGCCAAGGCCGTGAGGAAGGCGCTGGAAGCCGCCGGCATCGAAGTCGTGCCGATGGGGAAGCTCGTATAGGAAAAGCGCTATGGACAAGCTTGAAGCTAAGGTACACAAACTGAAGAGAATACTGGCTGGAATGAAAGGGGTCCTCATCGCCTACTCAGGAGGAGCCGATAGCACCTTCCTTCTGAAGATGGCGCTAGACACCTTGGGGGAAAGGGTCGTTGCCGTGACCGAAAAGGCGCCCATTTTCCCCTCCTCGGAGATAAAAGCAGCACAGGAGATAGCGCATCAGTTAGGGGTTAAGCACCTTCTCCTGGAGGCAGAGGTTTTGGGGGACCCTTATTTCTCCTCAAATCCACCTGAAAGGTGCTATATCTGTAAGCGAATGTTGTTTTCCAGGCTCAAGGAGTTGGCCGAGGAGTATGGGTTTGAAGTCGCCGATGGTTCCAATTATGATGACCTGGGCGAATATCGCCCAGGTCTTCGGGCTCTGAGGGAGCTTGGAGTGAGGAGCCCCTTGGTCGAAGCAGGCCTTACGAAGGAGGAGATTCGTTTCCTCTCGAAGGAGATGGGGTTGCCAACTTGGGATAAACCTGCTCAAGCTTGCTTGGCCACTCGCTTTCCTTATGGCGAGCAGTTAACCCCGGAGAAATTAGAACGGGTGGAGAAAGCCGAGAGTTTCCTCCACTCCTTAGGTTTCCATCAGCTTCGGGTAAGGAGCCACGATGTCCTAGCCCGAATTGAGGTATCCAAGGGAGAGATGGCACGCCTCTTGGAATTAGCCACCCTTGTCATTGCCAAGTTTGAGGAGCTGGGCTATACTTATATAACCCTTGACTTGGAAGGTTACCGTTCGGGGAGTATGGATGAAATTTTAGTTTGAGCGCTCCTTCACTCCCCAAAAGGTTGGACTGGACGAAGGTGTTGAAAAAGTACACATCCTTTTCATTTACAGAGTTTCCCTCTCCAGGAGCAATTAAAAAGGATTTTCTAGCTACCCGACACTTTTGACTTGCTCCTCTGAAGCAGATTTACGCAGCCCACCCGCCGGGCGATGAATCACCCGGCTGAGAAGCCTT
>DRAO01000310.1 GCA_011041825.1 Chloroflexota bacterium | reverse complement strand
GGTGATGCCTGGTGACAATGTGAATTTGCGGGTGAAGTTGATAGTGCCGGTGGCTGTGGAAGTAGGTTCGAGGTTTGCTATTCGGGAAGGAGGCAGGACAGTAGGCGCCGGCGTGATTACCAAGATCATCGAATAGTTGAGAGAGGTGTAAGGGGAATGGCCAAGAAGGCAACGAGGATTATCATCACGCTAGCTTGTACGCAGTGCAAGGAACGTAATTACACCACTGAGAAGAACAAGGTGAATGATCCGGGGCGTTTGGAATTAAGGAAATATTGCCCCCGGTGTCGTGCTCACACTTTGCATAGGGAAGTCAGGTAACTCCTTAATTGCAGGCCCGTAGCTCAACTTGGTAGAGCAGCGGTCTCCAAAACCGCAGGTTGCAGGTTCAAATCCTGCCGGGCCTGCCTGAAAGCCTGGGACACCGCCCTACCATAAAAGTAGGGCGGTGTCTTGAACAGTAGGGGAGACAAGGTTATGCCTAAATTGTCAAAGCAGGTGAAGGGCTTCTCGCCATCTAGGTACCTTCGTGAGACTAGGGCGGAGCTTCGCAAGGTAACGTGGCCTACCCGGGATGAAGCCGTTAAGCTTACCATAGTGGTTCTCGTAACCATCTTGGTTATGGCTATCCTGTTGGGGGTGTTGGACCTTATATTTGCCAAAGTGCTGGACCTCGTAATTTAAAGGGTTCTCCCGGCAATTAATGGGAAATCCAAAGGGGGCTTTGGGAGCCCCTTTATTTATGCCTGGGGAAATAGGTTATGGTGGGAACAGAAGGCGTGGGAGAGAAAGTGTTGCCAGAGGAACGGAAAATCACATTGAAGGAAGAGGAAGTGAGCCAGGCTGCCAAGCCCGAGGAGCAGGCTCAACCCCAGGAAGAAAGCCCTGAGGACAAGGCAGCCTGGTACGTTATACACAGTTATTCCGGCTATGAAAATAAGGTTAAAAAGAACCTGGAGCAACGCATTGAATCTATGGGGATGAAGGATTACATCTTCGATGTCATCGTCCCCACTGAGGACCAGCTCGAAATTAAGGATGGCCAACGGCGCATCGTTAAGCGCCGTATTTTCCCCGGTTATATTCTGGTCAAAATGATAATGACTGAGAAATCCTGGTATGTGGTGCGCAACACCCCAGGGGTCACGGGCTTCGTTGGCATTGGCAATAAACCCACTCCTCTCAGTGAGGAGGAGGTGGAGAAGATAATGAAGCGCATCCACGCCAAAGCCCCTCAGATTCAGATTAGCTTTCGGCCAGGTGAGAAGGTGCGTATCATTGAAGGACCCTTTGCGGACTTCATCGGCGTGGTGGATGAAATCTTCCCCGATAAGGGGAAGGTACGCATTCTGGTCTCATTCTTCGGAAGAGAAACGCCTGTGGAATTGGACTTCCTGCAAGTAGAAAAGGCTTAGGAGGGAGTAAGTTGGCTAAGAAAGTCATCGCTGTGGTAAAGCTCCAGATACCGGCAGGGAAGGCTACACCGGCTCCCCCGGTAGGGCCAGCTTTAGGACAGCACGGCGTCAACATTATGGCTTTCTGCAAGGAGTACAATGCCAAAACGTCCCATATGGCCGGGGATATAGTGCCGGTGGAAATAACCATTTACCAGGACCGCTCCTTCTCCTTCGTGTTGAAAACGCCCCCGGCTTCCATCCTCCTTAAGAAAGCCGCAGGCATTGAAAAGGGCTCCAGCGAGCCTAACCGCCGCAAGGTGGGTAAGGTGACCCGTCAGCAAATCCGTGAGATTGCCGAACTGAAGATGAAGGATTTGAACACCAAGGACATCGAAGCGGCAATGCGGATGATCGAAGGTACAGCCCGCAGTATGGGCATAGAGGTGGTGGATTAAGCACAAGGGTGGGAGGGTAGAAACCCGCTAGAACCACAAGGAGGCAGGATATGGGAAAGAGAGGGAAGAAATACCAGGAAGTTGCGAAACTTGTAGACCGCTTCAAAGAGTATTCGCCTGAAGAAGCCATAGAGCTGGCTAAGAAGACAGTCTACACCAAGTTCGACCCCACGGTGGAACTTCACATCCGCACTGGCGTTGACCCCCGCCATGCTGAACAGCAGGTGAGGGGGGTGGCTTTGCTCCCTTACGGGACAGGCAAGAAAGTGCGTATCCTCGTGTTTGCCGAGGGTGAGGCTGAAAAAATAGCCAGGGAAGCTGGCGCTGATTACGTGGGTGGGGATGAGTTGATTAAGAAGATACAGGAAGGCTGGCTGGATTTCGATGTGGCCATAGCTGTCCCTCAGATAATGGGTAAGGTAGCCAAGCTGGGCAGGATTCTAGGCCCCCGGAGGTTGATGCCTAGCCCTAAATCTGGAACAGTGGTGCCTCCCGATGACCTGCCCAGAGTTATCGAAGAGGCCCGCAAAGGACGTGTGGAGTTCCGGGTGGACAAAACCGGGAACCTCCATATCCCCATAGGTAAAGCCAGCTTCCCTAAGGAGCACCTCCTTGAGAATATGGCTACCGTAATGGATACGGTAATGAAGGCTAAGCCAGCCAACCTGAAAGGACAGTACATAAAGAAGGTGTATATAACTACGACGATGGGCCCCAGCATAAAGGTGGACCCACTCCAGGCTATAGCGATGAAGCCTGCTGAATAATCTCCTTCGCCGTAGACAGCAGGTGCGCTTCTGAGCGCTTAAAGATGCCTGCCGAGGCGGAGACCAAAAGCAGCCTTTGGGAAAAGCCTGTTAAAGGTCTTCGCCAAACCTCGGCGAAGACCTTTTTAAATGCAAATCACCCAGACGGTAGCGCTCCATTTAACCTGGTTGGCAATGTTGCCTCACAACATATGTGACCACGATTAAGTGTGGAGCTACCGCAACAATGGAAGGAGGTGATAAAGATTGGCCATCAGCAAGGAAGAGAAGGTAAGACGGGTTGCCCTTTATAAAGAGAGCATCTCCAAAAGCCAGGGGGTTATATTCACTGATTACCGGGGGATGAACACTGCTCAGTTAACCGAATTACGGGAGCAATTGAAGGAGGCAGGGGGCACCTTTATGGTGGTTAAGAACAACCTCCTCCGGATAGCCCTTAAGGAGCTGGGTTTCCCTGTGCCCGATGACATCTTGAAGGGCCCTGTGGCCCTGGGCCTCGCTTATCAGGATATAACCCAAACGGCCAAGAACATCGTGAAATATTCCGATGAGTTTGGCTTCCCAACCATTAAGGGGGGATTCCTGGGCTCTAAGCTCATCACCATCGAAGAGATACAAGCCCTGGCCAAACTCCCCCCCAGG
>DRAO01000004.1 GCA_011041825.1 Chloroflexota bacterium | reverse complement strand
ATAAGAAGGGCCTTATCAATGCCGCTCAGTGGGGTCAAGGCACTCCCATTGGCAGCCATATGCCTCCAGTAAGTCCTTTCTACGTTGACCTCACCGACCGTTATCCCTATGACCCCGAGAAAGCTAAGGAGCTCCTTGCGGAGGCCGGTTATCCTGATGGATTCGAGGTTACTTTGATAATGCCTCAGCCGTATGACTTTCACATCCGCAACTGCGAAGTTATCGCTGACTACCTCTCCAAGATAGGAGTCAAGGCTAAGTTGGAGACTTACGAGTGGGGTACCTGGCTCAAGCAGGTATATTTCGGGCGGGATTACCAGGCTACCTGCATCGGGCATACCGGGCGGCTTGATCCTGACCCCTTCCTCAATCGTTATGTGAGCGATGCCAAGGAGAATTATATGAATTACAACAACCCTCGTTACGATGAAATCATCCGCCAAGCCGCCGTCCTCACCGATGCCGAGAAGCGCAAGGAGCTTTATGCTGAAGCTCAGCGCATCCTGGCCGATGATGCTGTAGCCCTCTATCTGATGTCACCTTTGTGGACGGTGGGGATGCGCAAGGAGGTAGAGGGGTGGAAGATTTACCCCATTGACATCTTCGATTTGAGGGAGGTTTACAAGGAGTGAGGCAACTTCCCTGTGCGGCGGCATTGCCGCCGCACAGGGATAGTCCTGGTGAAAAATGAGTTACTTAGCCCGCCGTGTCATTGCCCTTCTCATAACCCTGTGGCTGGTCTCCCTGGTAACCTTCCTGCTCCTCCAGGTGATTCCCGGGGATCCGGCCCAGCTTATCCTGGGCACTGAAGCCCCTCCGGAAGCGTTGGAGACATTGCGGGTTCAGTTAGGGTTGGATAGACCCTGGCCGGTGCGGTACCTTGATTGGCTGAGGGGTGTGCTCCGAGGCGATATGGGGGTCTCATTGCGGCAAGAGCGCCCTGTGGTCTCCCTCATCGCTGAACGGCTGCCAGTAACCATCTCCCTCACTTCCCTGGCAATGCTGGTGGCTTTGGCGATTTCGCTACCGCTGGGTATTTTTGCCGCCGTGAGGTGGAACTCCCCGCTGGATTATGCCACCCTGGTTTTCTCCCAGGTGGGCATAGCCGTCCCATCCTTCTGGGCAGGCATCCTCCTTATTTTGGTCTTTTCCCTCTTCCTGCGTCTCTTCCCTACCGGTGGTTATGTGGGATGGAGTGAAAGCCCCTTACAGGCGCTGCGTCATCTGGCTCTACCATCGTTAGCCTTGGGGATGGTTATGGCAGCCCTGTTGACCCGAATGACAAGAGCTTCAATGCTGGAGGTGCTGAGCCAGAGTTACATATTGACAGCTAGGGCTAAGGGCTTGAAAGAGCGAGCGGTAATATTCCGCCATGCCCTCAAAAATGCCCTTATCCCGGTGGTCACAGTGGTGGGGTTACAGATAGGGTTTCTGATGGGGGGGAGCATTGTGATAGAATATGTCTTCGCCCTGCCGGGTGTGGGGAGGCTGCTACTCACGGCTATCTACACCCGTGACCTTCCCTTAATCCAGGGGATTGTGCTCTTTGTGACCACAGTGGTGGTGGTGAGCAATTTCGTGGTGGATATTATTTATGCATACCTTGATCCGAGGATTTCCTTAAAGAGATGAAGTCAAGGGAATAAACTCCTCCGCCTCAGCTATAGCTTGGCGCAATTCTAAGGAATCCATAAGCTCATCCAGAGTTTCTATAAGCTTTTCATACTCTCTCAGTGGGAGCACAACTAGCGGTTCTCGCTGTAATAAATTACGAAAGGTGGCTTCATCCACAATCACAGGCATAATATTTTCTCCTCCCTGTTGGAGTAAATTGCTTTTGGCAACGGCGAAGTTGCTGTGGAAAGTAATCTCTCTCGTGCCATAATTGTAGCACATAATTGAAGGAAAGCCAAAATGGGGAAACAGGATGGTGTTGAAAAGCTTCAGGTCAGAGTTCCTCAAATGCGGGTTCGGAAAAGCAAATCCATGCTGGTGGGAGGCATATTGCTTTCTCTCATCATCTTGGCAGCAACGGTTGGATTAGCATTCCCCCCCTATGACCCCTTGGCAATGGATGTATCCCACCGGCTCCTCCCGCCGTCCTTTGCCCATCCCTTCGGTACTGACCAATATGGGCGGGACATTTTCAGCCGGGTGCTGAGAGCAAGTGAGATAGCTTTGGGGGTGAGTGTGGTATCGGTGGGGATTGCGTTGCTGGCCGGGGTACCCTTGGGATTTATGGCTGGGTTCTACGGTGGGGTGCTAGACGAAGTAGTTATGCGATTTATGGATGGGCTCTATGCCTTTCCGGCCATCCTCTTAGCCATTGCCATTGTAGCTGTCCTAGGCCCTGGCCCCATCAACGCAATGATAGCCATCGGGGTAGTGAACATCCCCATATTCGCCCGGCTGGCCCGGGGTTCAATTTTATCCGTAAAAGAGCGGGAATATGTCCTGGCAGCCCAAGCCCTGGGATGTACCCGAACTCGAATCCTGTGGCGGCACATCTTGCCTAACGGCATAAGCCCCTTGATAATCCAGGCCAGTATCAGCGCTGCCACTGCCGTCTTGGCCGAGGCTTCCCTGAGCTACCTGGGGTTAGGCACTCAGCCGCCATATCCGAGCTGGGGCCGGATGCTGGAAGAGGCCCGCCTGTTTATGGACAGGGCTCCTTGGATGGTTGTATTCCCAGGCCTTGCCATTGCCATAACCGTACTGGGGTTCAACTTCCTGGGGGATGGGTTGAGAGATGTGTTGGACCCCTGGAAATCCATTGGATAGAATTGGGACACATCCTCCTCGTTGCCTTCAACGAAGGGCGGCATCTAAGAAAGAAATCACTCTTGGCTGCTGCTGAATTGCCCTCGTGGTAGATGGGGGATTTGGTGAGCCAGGTCTCCAGGATCAAGGATACACCGATGAAAAGGGAGAAAATCCCTGCCGTTATCCCCCCTAGGGATGCACCGAGTTTCCACAGCAAATCGAACACGATGTTTGCTTCCTTTCGTAAAATACGAAGGGGATTATAAATCTATATTGGCTTAATGTCAACTCAGCCCTAAGGATGTTGAAAAAGCGCCATACTGTTCTTGCTCAAGGGATTCTTCCGGCAGGGGGAGGTTAAAAAAGCACTTTTGAAGTGTTTTCTCGTGCGGGGGCTTCGCCCCCGCATGAGAAAACACTTCAAAAGTGCTTTTTTAACCTCCCCCTGCCGGAAGAATCCCTTGAGCAAGAACAGTATGGCGCTTTTTCAACATCCTTAGGGCTGAGTT
>DRAO01000301.1 GCA_011041825.1 Chloroflexota bacterium | reverse complement strand
GGGTAGGGGTTTCCGTAGGAGTGGGCGTCGGCGTGGGAGTGGGGTTGAGCACGTTCACCCGCACCCTGGCCTCCCACGCATTCCCTTGATGGTCAAAGGCCACCACCCGCACGGTGTAAAGCCCGTTCGCTAAGCCCCTGGTATCCCAAAGCGCAAGGACGCCATCCTCCACCATCGAGCTCACAGGGCCGCTCACCGCTCCCCAGCCTCCGGGGTCGGGGCCGATGCCGTATTCCACCACGTAGTGGGAGAAATCCGCAACTTTGGCCGTGCCCCTCACTTCCACCACGCCTTGCACAGCCTGGCCCTCCGCAGGTTGGGTTATCGCCACATAAGGCGGGAAAGTGTGAAGGTCGCAGTATTCCGTGGGTGGCTGAGGGATGCCGTGCTCCAGCGCCCACTGCCTGCCTTCGGGCGGATAGACCTCGTAAACCCTCTCCTCCACCACGTTGGGCGGGCAGAATTCGGTGGCAAGCTTCCCGGTGATGCGGTCAATGCGGATTTTCTTGTAGAAATCCTTGCTGGGGTCCTTGGGCTCGGTCCCGGCCACGAAGAGTTCAATCCGCCGCTCCGGGCAGTACTCGCTAGGCGCAGCCCCCGATTTGGCGCATATCTCGGCCTCCACTATCCCCGGCGGGCGGGGGAAGTCCTTGGGCGGCGTCCCGGCCAGGGCCTCTTCCATAAAATCATGCCAGATAGGCCCGGCCCCGCTGATGCCCGATACCCCTTTCATCGGCGAGTTGTCGCTGTTGCCCACCCACACACCCACCACCAAGTCAGGCGTATAGCCGATGGTCCAATTATCCCGCCAGTCGTTAGTGGTGCCGGTCTTCACCGCTGCCGGGCGAGAGAGCTTCAGCACGCTGTTGGGGCCGAAGGCGGGCGTGCGGGCCCAGTTGTCGGCCAGGATGTGGGTGATGAGGTAGGCGTGCTGCGGCGAAATCACCTGCTCGCCGGGCGGAGGGGTGTACTGCTCGATGACCCGCCCGGCGGCGTCTTCGATGCGCAGGATGGCGACGGGGGGAACCCGCTTTCCGCCGTTGGCCAGCACCGCATAGGCCCCGGTGAGTTCCAGCAGCGTGACCTCGCCCCCACCCAGGGTGAGGGAGAGGCCGTAATCGGGCCGGTTGAGGGTGGTGATGCCAAGGCGGCGGGCCATCTCCAGGAAGGCCGGTATCCCCACGAATTGCAGGGCCTTCACGGCAGGGACGTTGTAGGAGCTCCCCAGGGCCACCCGCACCGTAACCGGGCCGTGGAAACGGCCATCGTAGTTGGTGGGCCTATAGGTGCGACCGGGCACATCGGGGAATTCAGTGGGCACATCCCAGATAAGGGTGGCAGGGGTCCAGCCCTTCTCGAAGGCGGCCAGATACGTTATCGGCTTGATGGCCGAGCCAGGCTGGCGCAGGGCTAAGGCCACGTTCACCTGGCCGTCAATCTCCTCGTTGTAGAAATCCACGCTCCCC
Source organism: Chloroflexota bacterium (assembly GCA_011041825.1). Classification (GTDB taxonomy): domain Bacteria; phylum Chloroflexota; class Anaerolineae; order SpSt-600; family SpSt-600; genus HyVt-206. The sequence goes on along the minus strand of DRAO01000301.1, from coordinate 1,818 downwards.
AGCATCGCCAGGATTTCACCCGTCTGCGGGCGGATGGCCACCAGGGCGGCATTGGTCACGTGTTTGTCCTTAAGTCTTTCGATTTGTTCCCTGGCCACCCGCTCGGCGATTTCCTGAAGGTGCAGGTCAAGGGTGGTGTAGACCCGCAGCCCTCCTCGATAGAGGACATCGGTGCCGTAGCGTTGTTCCAGGAGCTGCCGCACGTACATCACGAAGTGAGGGGCTTTCATCCCCACCTTGGGCGACGCCAGGTGGAGTTCCTCTTGATAAGCCTGCTGGGCCTGCTGGGGGGTGATGTATCCGGCCTCTACCATCAGGCGGAGGACATCGGCTTGGCGGGCCTTGGCAGCCTGGAAGTTCACGAAGGGGTCGTAGCGGGCAGGAGCTTGAGGGAGCCCCGCCAGGAGCGCTGCTTCGGCCAGGGTCAACTCGGCAGCGTGCTTGCCGAAGTAGGTCTCGGCGGCGGCTTCGATGCCGTAGGCCAGGTGGCCGTAGTAAATCTCGTTGAGGTAGAGCTCCAAGATGGCATCCTTGGAGTAACGGCGGGTGATTTCGGCGGCCAGGATGGCTTCTTTGATCTTGCGCTTGAGGGTGCGCTGGCTTTTCTCCTCAGGGGGAAGGAGCACATTTCGCACCAATTGCTGAGGGATGGTGCTGGCTCCGGAGACCATCTCCCTGGCCCGGATGTCCTGCCACAAGGCTCGCAAGATGCCGATGGGGTCAACGCCAGGGTGCTCGTAGAAGCGGGCATCTTCGGTAGCAATGGTGGCCATAATCACGTAGGGTGATATGCGATTCAGGGGGACGATGGTGCGCCTGCCCCCTTGAGGAGGGATGACTTCGTAGAGGAGGTTGCCGTTTCGGTCGTAAATCTTGGTGCTGGCGAAAGGGATAGCCCTGGCATAGAGTTCATCCGGAGATGGCAGCCTGCTGGCGACGTAGGCGTAGGCCATTGTCCCGCCCACGATGGTCACCAGCAGCGCTAGAAGCATCAGCAGGCTCGCAAGCAGCAGGAAACGCACCACCGCCAGCCCGCAGCCGGATTTCTGCCGTGGATTGGGGGAGGTGCGGTGGGGGTATTTCCGTTGGCGGTAATTGGAGTAACCGTACATTGACTTCACCCGGAAAGAATGCGATTTCTCGTGCAATGACGAAGCAGCTGCACGAGAAACCACGCTCTATTTTTAGGTTATTGTAAGCCAGGGTTTAGCGGCTGTCAAGATAGGACGGGATGAAAGTGTTGAAAAACTCTGGGGTCAAACTCGCCCCCGGGAGCCGGGGAAGGAAAAAGAGCAGTATTTTCTTGCACGGCGGCGAAGCCGCCGTGCAAGAAAATGCCCTCAAAAGGCTTTTTTAACCTGCCTCGGGATTTGCTGGCTTGACCGTCCAATGAAAAGGTGTATAATGCACAAAACACCGGGTGCAGGGAGGAGAAAATCGAAGTATGTCAGGATGCTCTCCTTAAGCGCTTAGCCAACGAGTTATGGGCCGTAACCCTGGTCAGTTCATTGCTGCTCGCAATGTGGGCAACGGAGCATCTAAGTGAATACATTCGGTGATTGACCTTTCATTTATCGTTATGCCCCTCATTGTGGGATTCATAGCCAGATTTGGGGAAAGCTTGCCTTTTCTAGTGTGTGCTTTTTTCCTTGCCGGAGCGGGAACACTATTTCATATGGTAAGGCACACACATTGATTATTCCCAAAACACGAGGGTGTTGAAAAAGTGCCACGCTGTTCTTGCTCAAATGGTTCCCTCCGGCGAGGGCAGGTTAAAAAGCATTTTTTGAAGTGTTTTCTCGTGCGGGGGCGAAGCCC
>DRAO01000024.1 GCA_011041825.1 Chloroflexota bacterium | reverse complement strand
GGCCTCTTTGCTGGATTTGGATTATCTCCTGGGCCTTTGATGTTCTTTGCCAGCACCCCTGCTGAGGAGAGCCAAGCTTGCTTTTAACACCCTTTCGACGCTGATGCCTTTCATACACTCCCGTGCAGGGCATCCTCTTCGGTTAAGGGTAAAGCCTACATATGAGCAGGGGCTACAGGGGAGAGGGATGCGTATTACCTGAGAAGGGCTGTAGGGCGTCCAGGGGCCCCACGCATCGGGGTTGGTGGGGCCGAAGAGGGCTATCAGTGGAGTTCGCATCGCCGCTGCCAGGTGCATCACCCCCGAATCGGCCCCTACGAAGAGGTCGCATCGCTTCAGCAGAGCCCCTAATTGTCCTAAGCTGGTGCGCCCTTCCAGGTTTATATGTGGGTGATGCATAAGGCGGGCCACCTTGGAAACCCCATCGGCTTTGGTGCCTATAAGCACGATAGAAGCCCCTCCTTCAAAAGCCAACCTGTCTCCGAGTTCCGCAAACCTTTCCAGGTCCCACCGCCTGGCAGGGCTATATCCCCCCGAACCGGGGTGGATTGCTACGATGGGGCGTTTAAGGCCTCGCAATGCCTTTTCTGCCCATCGCTCATCCTCATCCGAGGGGTAAAATTCCATTTCCTGCCCCTCGGATTCTGCCCCCAGTATGCGCACCACATCGAGGCAATACTCGACTTCATGTCGGTAGCCGAAGCCCTTATCGGGAACAGAATGGGTCAGGAAAAAGCCCCTGCCATTGTCCAACCCCGCTCTGATAGGAGCACCGAGGGTTAAAGCTAAAGCCGCATATTTGACCACACCCCACCAGGTGGTCAGGTGATGTAAGAGCACTATCGCATCATAATGGCGATGGCGCAGTTCCCGTCCCAACCTCAGGGCAGCGAGAAGGTTAGCGGGTTTAAGAGCCTCGCCAGGATGGTCATAAGCGAATTTGTTAAAGACGATGACCTCATCTGCCAGGGGAGAATTAGCGAGCACCGGAGCTGAGCCAGGAGGGACGAGCGCATCAATCTTTGCCTCAGGAAAGGAAACTCGCAACGCCCGCAATGCTGGCGTGGCCGTCAACACATCCCCAATATCCGAAAGCTTCACCACCAGGATTGCACGGGGTAAATTGTGAGGGGCATAACTCTTCCCCTCTATCCTCATATCTCCTCCAGAATCCGCATCACTTTCCGGGCGCATTCTTCCCAGGGGAAGTGCTTCGCCCTCTCAATGCCTCTTTCGATTACCTCCTCCGAAACCCCTTCCAGCCACACCCGTTCCATTGCGGCTGCCATCTCCTCTACATTCAATGGGTCCACCAGGATGCCCACATCCCCCGCTATTTCCGGGAGGGATGAGGTGTTGGAACACAGCACTGGCGTGCCACAGGCCATCGCTTCCAACACCGGGAAACCGAAGCCCTCGTAGAGGGAAGGGAAGACGAAAAGGCGGGCCCCGCTCATCAACACCGGAAGATGCTCATAGGCTACATAGCCAACGGTAAGCACACCGTCCTTAATCTCGGGGAGGGCCCGGCGATAGAGCCAGCCCCTCTTTCCAGCGATGACCAGCTTCACCTTAGCTGAGGTGCGCTGGCGGAAGATGGTGAAAGCCTCAACCAATCGCTTGAGGTTTTTGCGGGGCTGGACCGTCCCTACAAACAGGAAGTAATCCCCCTCAATGCCGTAATGAGCCTTAACCCTCTCAATCCGTCTCCTATCACGTACTGGCCTGAAATTGGGGCTTATGCCCGGGTAGACAACCCTTACTTTCTCAGGAGGGGTCTTGTAGAAGCGCATTAAATCCCGGCGTGTGGACTTGGAATCAGCGATGACTGCTGAGGCCACCAGGGCATTGTAGCGGGTGAAAATATCCAGGTACAACCGGTCCAACAGCGGATGAGCCCAGGGGTAAAGCTTGTAACCGAGGTCGTGGATGGTTACCACGCTTTTCTTGGGATGGATGAGAGGGATGATGTGAGCGGGGATGAAAAGCACATCAGGTGGGTTTGTGGCCATCTCCAGGGAAAGGCGAAGGTGCGTCCAGAGGCGAGGGAAGGGCATCACTTTGAATTCAATGCTGGCCGTTCCCAGGAGTTCAGCATAGAATTCCTGGGGGGGATGGGAGTTAAAATATAAGCACAGGGCATTACGGCGTAATTTCGCCAGATGTTTTATGAGCTGGCGGGAATAATTTTCCGTGCCCGTAGGCTGGGGTCTTATCGCCCGGCTGGCGTCAATCCCTATAAGCATCAGGCCTCCAAGTCCCGGGTAAAGATGCAGAGAACCCGCAGATTAATTTCATGATGGAGTCCTCGCTTCTTCTAAAGCCGTGATCTTGGCGATGCGCCTCCGATGCCGCTCAGCGCCGGAGAACTTGGTCTCCAGGAATACCTGCACCACATCCAAAGCCACCCCGCTCCCGATGACCCGTGCACCTATGCAGAGCACATTAGCGTCATTGTGAGCCCGGCTCATCCGGGCGGTATAGGCATCGTGGCACACAGCAGCACGTATACCGTTAATCTTGTTGGCGACGATGCCCATTCCCAGGCCAGTACCACATATTAGGATGCCAAGTTCGGCTTCCTTGTTGGCTACCATCTGAGCCACAGCGATGGCGTAATCGGGATAATCGCAGAATTCGGCGCTGTAAGGGCCTGCATCATACACCCTGTGGCCTTTGTCCTTGAGGAAAGCGATGATCTCCTGCTTTAAGGCATATCCGGCATGGTCAGAGCCTATGGCTATGCGCATCCTTGCGTCTCCTTAGGGTAATCGGGTTAAGATTTCGATGAGGGCAACTCCGCACCCAATTATAGTCGCACGTTAAAGGGAAAGCAAAAATAAGCCCCTTTCGGGCTGTGCCTCCAGGGGCCAATGGCGTTGTACCAGTTACCTAAGCTGGAGAGGATAAAAGGGTTACGTCTCAGCCGAGGCCTGGACCGCATATTTATTGAATAAGCGCATCAAGCGGGACTTACGGCGGGCGGCATTGTTCTTGTGGATCACACCTTTTTGAGCTGCCTTATCCAGCGCCTTCACCGCCAACCGCAGAGCTTCCCGAGCCTCTTCTATACGCCCTTCACCCAGGAGTTTGCGGACCCGCTTGATATAGGTGCGAGCCCGGGACCGGTAATATCGGTTCCGGATACGCCTCTTTTCCGCCTTTCTCATTTCCTTCTTAGCCGACCTTGTGTTAGGCAACGTACACCTCCCAACGCAGGATTTTCAACATCCCAAAATATACACCAATTTGCCAGATTTGTCCAGTCGAGGGTGTTGAAAAACTCTTCAGCTGAAATT
>DRAO01000074.1 GCA_011041825.1 Chloroflexota bacterium | reverse complement strand
GCGTGAATTTACGCTCAGACAAGATTTGTTGATCAGCCATCGCAATTAAATTCCTCCCTTAGAGGTGAACGCAGATGGAAGCTAAAGTGATTACCATAACTTCTGGCAAAGGAGGCGTGGGCAAAACCACCGCTACGGCCAATATCGCCACTGCCTTAGCTATGGCAGGCAACACCGTTGTAGCCCTCGATGCTGATATTGGCCTCAGGAACCTGGATGTGATGATGGGCTTGGAGAACCGGATAGTCTACGACCTGGTGGATGTGGTGGAAAAACGATGTCGGCTCCGTCAGGCCCTCATAAGGGACAAGCGTTTCCCCAACCTCTTCCTCCTACCTGCTGCTCAGACTCGAGACAAGTCTGCTGTGCAGCCTGCCGATTTAATCCGAGTGTGCGAGGAGCTCAGGCCCGAGGTTAATTTCATCCTGATAGATTCACCTGCCGGTATAGAGCATGGATTTCACACAGCCCTTGCCCCCGCTGATGAGGTGCTGGTTATAACCACCCCCGAGGTGGCTGCCGTGCGGGATGCCGACAGAGTCATCGGGCTCATTGAAGCCCAGGAGAAAGGCCCCGTGAAGCTCATCATAAACCGCATAAAGCCAGAGATGGTTGCGAAAGGCGATATGCTCACCGTGGAAGATGTGCTGGAGATATTGGCGGTAGATTTGGTGGGGATTGTGCCCGAAGACACCTCCATCATCGTTTCGGCCAACAAAGGGGTGCCTGTTGTCCTCGACCACTCGTCTCCTTCTGGCCAGGCTTTCAAGAACATTGCTTCCCGCCTTCTGGGTAAAGAGGTGCCCTTTATGGAACTCAAGGGCAGGGAAAATATCTTGGACCGGCTCAGTAAGCTGTTCCGCTTTCAATGACGGAGGAAGACGATGAACCTTTTCGGCAGAATCCGACGCAGAAAGATGACCAGCAGGGAGATTGCCAAAGAGCGCCTGCGTCTTGTCCTCGTCCAAGACCGCTTCAAAGTGCCCTCCAAATTCCTTGAAGATGTCAAAGAGGCGATGCTGCTCTCAGTTGACCGGTATCTAGAAGTGGACAGGGAGGGGGTGGAGATTAACTTGAACCGGAAGGACAAGTATCACGTACTGGTGGCAAGCATCCCGATAAAAGGCATCAAGCGGAAGGCCGGGTAGGAATCGGAGATGGGGAACTGGCACGATTTTGATTTCATACTTTTTGGGTGCACGTTAATATTGGTCGTGACCGGGGTGGCGATGGTTTACAGCGCTACCATCGGGGTGGAAGGGCTTGAGACTTTGGCCCGCCAGCAGGCCATCTATGCTGTCCTCGGGATGATGGTTATGCTGTTGTTTGCGCTGATTGATTATCGTTTTTTGGAGCACTTTGCCTGGCTTATCTACGCCATTGCCCTGGCTATGCTGGCGGCGGTGTTGATAAAAGGCGAGATGATTTACGGAGCCCAGCGGTGGCTGAAGTTAGGGCCGGTGCAATTTCAGCCCTCTGAACCTGCCAAGCTCCTCATCACCATTGCCCTGGCCGCTTACCTTGCTGGGCATAAGGAAGAGATAAATCGCTTCCGCCACGTTATGTTCTCCCTGATTATGGTCGGCATCCCCTGTCTCCTCATCTATATGCAACCTGACCTCGGGACAGCCATAACCCTGGTGGTAATTTGGCTGGTGATGATGTGGGCCGCAGGGATTCGTTTCCACCACCTGGCTTTTCTGGGATTCTCGGCGATTGCCGCCTTGCCCTTCATATGGATGTCCTTGAAGGATTATATGCGCCACCGCATACTGATTTTCCTGAACCCCCATCTTGACCCCGGAACCACTTATAACCTCGAACAAGCCCTCATCAGCATAGGCTCCGGTGGCTTCCTGGGGAAGGGGTTCGCCAAAGGTAGCCAGAGCCAGCTTCACTTCCTGAGGGTCAGGCACACGGATTTCATCTTCTCGGTCATAGGGGAAGAGCTTGGTTTTCTGGGGGCCATCCTGGTCTTGCTCCTGTTGTTCCTCGTAATCTGGCGTATGCTAAGGGCTGCCTACTTAGCTCGGGACCCCCTCGGCAGCCTGCTTGCTGTAGGGCTGGGGAGTTTGACCTTCTTTCAAGTCCTGGTGAACGTGGGGATGAATATGGGCATTATGCCCGTTACCGGCATACCTTTGCCATTTATAAGCTCTGGGGGAAGCGCTCTGATAACCCTGCTTGCAGGGGAAGGCTTAGTTCAAAGCGTGCTTATAAGGCGTAAGAAGATAGAGTTTAAGTGAGGATCAAAGGGATTTTCGTGGGTAACCAGAGCCATTGCCCACCCAGAACGCAACTTGGCCGAAAGATGGGCTTGGAAATCCTGCATACCCCTGAGATACCCCCTCAGCTTTGGGATGAATTCGTAAGCTCCAGCGAATGGGGTCATATATTGCAGAGCAGTCCCTGGGCCGAATTAAAGCGGCATTTCGGCTGGGATGTTGCCAGGGTATTGGTGATGCGAGATGGCCGTCCACTGGCTGGGGCACAGCTCCTCTTCCGGCCACTGGTGCCGGGCTTAGGACGGCCCACCATCGCCTACGTGCCTAAAGGCCCTGTTCTTCCCCCTCGGCAAAGCGAAATCGGCCAGGCATTGCTAGAAGCCATCCACCGTGAGGCTCAGGCCCGGGGAGCGGCCTTTCTGAAAGTGGAGCCCGATTGGCCCTGTCACCAAGAGAACGAGACCATCCTCAGGAGATGGGGCTTCCGACCCGCTGAAGCCATTCAGCCTCGTAGCACTATCATCATAGACCTGACCCCTTCCCAGGAAGAGATAATGGCTCAGATGAAACAGAAGACCCGCTATAACATCCGCCTGGCCTCCCGTAAGGGTGTGAGAGTCCGGGAGGGTTCGGAGGCTGATGTCCCCCTCTTTTATGAGCTACTGAAGGTAACTTCCCAACGAGACCGGTTCGGCATCCGCAGTTTGGATTATTATGAGATTGCCTACCGTCTTTTCGCCTCTTCCGGCAATGCCGTGCTCTTCCTGGCCGAATATCAGGGTGAGGTGCTGGCAGGGCTTATGGCCTTCTCGTGGGGCAACAGGGCCTGGTATATGTACGGTGCTTCGTCCAGCCGTCATCGCAACCGTATGCCCAATCACCTCCTCCAATGGCAGGCCATCTGCTGGGCTAAGGAGAAAGGCTGCCTCTCCTATGACCTGTGGGGTATACCCGATGAGGTGGGTCAAAACCCCGAGCGATATCAAAAGGGGGTTCCAAACCGCACCGGCGGCTTGTGGGGGGTTTACAGGTTCAAAAGGGGCTTTGGGGGGAAGGTGGTGAGATATGTTGGGGCCTGGGATTACGTCTATTC
>DRAO01000009.1 GCA_011041825.1 Chloroflexota bacterium | reverse complement strand
GCTATGCTGAAAGCCTCTATGAACTGATTGATGCAACCATCGCACTGGCCAGAGGGAGGAAATGACCGAGAAGCTATCGGTGCTCCTCTGCACAGAAGGAACTTATCCCTATCTCGGCGGTGGAGTTAGCACCTGGTGTGATACCTTGTGCAAGGGGCTGCCGGAGGTGGATTACTACATCTATGCCATTACCGGCGGCACCGATGTGACCCTTCGTTACGACCTTCCGCCCAACGTGAAAAAGCTCATTCACATCCCTCTCTGGGGTGCGGAGGAACCAGCCGAATACGTCCTCGCCGATGTGCCTTTCTCGGAGATTTACCTGCGTAAACAACGTACCGTCCCTGAAGTGGTCGAGAAGGAATTCATCCCCCTCTTCCGGGAGTTCCTGAGGGGTATGATGAAAGGGGAGAGTTCCAATCTCGAAGCGGATTTTAAAGCCTATGGTGAGACCATTTACGCCCTTTACCGTTATTTCCAAACCTACGATTACAAACTCACCTTCAAAGCCGAGCCGGTGTGGGAGCTCTTCAAAGAGGAGATGCTACGCCCTTACCGGGAGGAGCAAAGCCCTCCTGCCGATAAGCCCTCGGTGTTCGATTTGACCACGACCTTGCGCTGGCTTTACAATTTCCTTATGCCCCTTAACATCATCTTGCCGGAAGTGGACATCGTGCACTCCACCATCGCTTCCTTTGCGGGGCTGGCCGGGGTTATCGCCAAGCTGGAGCGGGGCACGCCTTTCTTGCTCACGGAACACGGGGTTTTCATCCGGGAACGTTACATCGCCGTCTCCACATCCGAGTTCACGCCTTTTACCAAGAGCTTCCTTATGCGCCTTTTCTCCTTCATCGCCAAGCTCAATTACATCTATGCCGACCGCATCTCTCCCGTATGCGACTTCAACATCCGCTGGGAGTCGCTCTGGGGTGGGAGCGAGGACAAAATCGTCACCATCTACAACGGTGTGGATACCGACATCTTTGTCCCCCGTGAGAAGCCGGAGAAGACCAGGGACAGGCCAACAGTGGTGGCGGCGGCAAGGGTGATGCCCATAAAGGACATCAAGACGATGATTCGGGCGGCGGACCTGGTGCGTGAGAAAATCCCCGATGTGCTCTTCCTGGTCTACGGTTCCCTCACCGCTGACCCTGATTACGTCAAGGAATGCCAAGCCCTTATCGAAGATCTGGGACTTGAGGAGCACTTCAAGCTGGCCGGTTTCCACAGCAACCCCGCCGAAATTTACAATGAAGGCGACATCAGCGTGCTGTCCAGCCTTTCGGAGGGTTTCCCCTACACGGTGTTGGAATCAATGTCGTGTGGTCGTCCGGTCGTGGCCACCGATGTGGGAGGGGTGCGGGAGGCATTGGAGGGCTTTGGCGTGCTCGTCCCACCCCGTGATCCCCAGGCCCTGGCCGATGGCATCGTGCAGTTGCTGGAGGATGATGAATTGCGGCACAGGCTTGGCCGCCTGGCCCGTGAGGAGGTGCTGGCCAAGTTCAGGTTGTCGGGGTTTATAGAGGCGTATCGGAAACTCTATCAGGAATTGGTGGAGAGCGCCCGAGCGGAGGAGTAGGCGTTCTCTGACGCCTCTCCGTCTGCGCTGGAGAACGCTGTAAACAAGAGCCTTCTCCAAAAACAAACCCGGTAAATTTCCAAGGGGGAGAGGATGGCCGAAGGAAAGGGTGAGGATAGACATAAGGCAATCGCTTCTCTAGCCGATGAGGTAATAGACAAAATCGGCAAGCCGCTCGATAAATGGGCGGTGGCAGCCGCATTGGAGAGCATCGGGATGAGAGATGCCGATGCCATCCGGGATTTCGATAAGCTGGACCTCTTTGCTTTGGCAGAGGATGTCTTCGCCCATTGTATGGCACGGGAGTGGGAGCCCCGAATAGTTGAGAAGCTTGAGGAACTAACCTGGAGGGAGAGGCTGAAGAGGTTCTTGCGTTTCTATGTGCACGGCCTTCTCTTCGCCCTCCCTATGGCAGGGCAGATTTTCGCCGTGCTCCTGCTGGGATATTCCCTCTGGGCTTCGCTCCGCTTCACCGAAAGGGAAGGCACAGTGGTGGCTTTCGGCACTATCCTGAGCTTCTTTGTGACCGGGGGATTCGTCCAGGCCATTGGGCGAAGGGGGTATTTCTACCTTGAGCAGGGGAATTATATTTTGGCCAGGGAAATCTGCCTTCGCCTCATCAAGGTGGGGACACTGATGGTCATTGTGGCGGGGCTATTGACCTTCTCGCTCAGTTTGGTAACCCCTTTCTTCAGCCACTCAATGCTCCCGGTAGCCCTCGTATATTACTTCCTGCTTTCTGAGCTATGGCTCTGTCTGGCTGTGCTCTATGTGCTTAAGGAGAGGGTGGCGATATTGGTGCTGACGGTGACCGGGGCCGTTATCGTTTACTTGCTGAGCAAATTCACCCCCTTGGTGATTTTCTTCGCCCACTGGATAGGATTAGCGGTGACCGACATCCTCGTCTTTGCCTGGGGTTACCGGATGCTCGACCAGAAAGTGAAATCGGCAGGGAAGAGGCCCGGGATTGCCCATCTGCCCCGTCCTTCCATCCTGATTTATTCGACGGCTCCCTACTTCATTTACGGCATCCTTTACTTTGCCTTCCTCTTCGCCGACCGTTTAGTGGCCTGGTCAGTAGGCCCCAAGCCGCCGTTTTACCTCATCTGGTTTAAGACACCTTACGAATGGGGCCTCGACTGGGCTCTCATCTCGCTCATCCTCAGCACCGCTGTTTTGGAATACACCATCAACGAATTCGCCAAGCTCATCATCCCCGTCCAGAAGCTCTTCGACGCCTTTCACATCGCCGAGCACAACCGCTTCTTCCGGCTTTTCCACCGCCGACAGGTGAATTTGCTCTTGGTCACTGCTGTCATCAGTGCGGTAATCGCTTACCTGATGGCTTTATTTCTCCCTCGTTTCTTTGGTATGAGGAATATACTGGAAGAGCCGGTTATCTGGTTCGTCTTCTTCGGAGGCGTGATAGGCTATAATCTTCTCGCCTGGGGGCTTATGAACGGCGTGTTTCTATTCTCCCTTTCCCGCCCCGGCTTTGTCCTCAAGGCCATCTCCGCCGCCATTGTCTTGGGCGTGGCAACGGGGTTTCTCCTCAGCAGGGTAAGGAGCTATGAGTGGAGTGTCGTCGGGTTGGTGGTAGGCTCGCTGGTTTTCGGGGTACTAACTACCTGGTATGCTTTCAGGTTGCTCGACCGGTTGGATTACTATTATTATTCAGCATATTGATGTTTTGGCACGGCGCCAATAGGAAGGCCAGGGCTAAAAGCCCCGGCCTGAGCAGTG
>DRAO01000175.1 GCA_011041825.1 Chloroflexota bacterium | reverse complement strand
ATGGAGTGGATTGAGTACGTCCTTAGCAATCCCATCCGTACCGAAGTACAGCCAAATGGACGCATCCGTTATTGGGGATTCATTTCAGAGGTTGGCAAATACCTGCGGGTGGTTACCGAGCCGGATGGGGAGACAGTCCACAATGCTTTCTTTGACCGTCGCTTTAAGCCTTGAAAAGGGGATAGAGAGATGATTTTTGAATATTATCCTGAGACTGATATGCTATATATCAAATTGGTTGAGGGAGTAAGCGTTGAGTCTGAAGAAGTTGCGCCGGGGATTGTGTTGGACTATGACGAGAATAATCGTGTTATCGGGGTTGAGATTGAGGATGCCAGCAAGTTCATTGATTTATCAAGGCTGGAGTTGAGGGCTCTTCCCGTTGTTAATCTAATTTTGAGTGAGAGGGTTCTTACCAAGGTGTAGGGCACCAGTGTGCTTGATACTCTTTTGGGAATAAGCAGCATGAGAGCATAGGGTAAGGAGAGTAAAGCGATGAAACCACCTTTATCCCCTGGCCTCAAGGCCGAAGTGAGGCGCAAGGTAACTCAGGACATCACCGCCAGCCACCTAGGAAGCGGCAACGTGGAAGTTCTCGCCACCCCAGCGATGAGTGCCCTGATGGAGCAGGCTGCCGTGCGGGTCGTTGACCCGTTGCTGCCCGAAGGCCAGAAGACGGTGGGCGTGGCGGTGGAGGTCAAGCACCTTGCTCCCACTCCTGTGGGGATGGAGGTCAGGGCCGCAGCGGAACTCATCGAGGTGGACGGACGGAAACTTCTCTTCAGAGTCGAAGCTCACGATGAGAAGGAAAAAGTGGGCGAAGGACTGCACCGCAGGGTGATAATAGACGTGGAGCGATTCGCCGCCAGGGTTGCGGAGAAGGCCAAGGTGTAGCGATGATCGGGTCAGAGCACGGGCTGCTGACAGGGGTTATACCGGCGGTAGAGACAAGCATCCCCCGGATGACGGAAGAGGAATTCGTGGCCTGGTGCGATGAGGACACCAGGGCTGAGTTCGTGGACGGGGAGGTCATCGTGTTCTCTCCCAGCTCTACGGAGCACGTGCTCCTCTGCAATTTCCTGGGCACCCTGCTGCGGGTTTACGTGGATGCCCACCAGCTTGGCGTGGTTGGCGGCCCTGAATGGCAAGTGAGGTTGCGCCCCGGATTGCGCAGAGTGCCTGACGTGCTTTTCGTGTCCAGAGAACGCTTGAGCATAATCCGTGACACCCACATCGAAGGCGCTCCCGACCTGGTGATAGAGGTGGTTTCGCCCGACAGCGAAGAACGGGATTGGCGTGATAAGTACTGGGATTACGAGCAGGCCGGTGTCCGAGAATATTGGGTAATCGAACCCTATACGAAAGTAGTGGCCCTGTACCGTCTGGATGAGGAAGGGAAATATCGGCGGGTCGAACCCGAAGGCGGCTTTTTCGTTTCCGAAGCAGTGCCGGGCTTCAAACTCAAGCCCGATTGGCTATGGCAGGAACCTCTTCCCAGCGTGGTCGAAGCACTGCGAGAATCAGGGCTGGTGTTGAGGCGTGGGGGGTAACGCTGGCGGAGGAGGGCAAAATGCGCAGGTGGGTTCTGTTAGGCTTTGCCCTTCTGCTCGGCCTTCTCAGCATCACGTCCATCACCTACGCCTGGGGCAAGTCCCTCTACTGGAAACGCCTGGATGTGGACATCACGGTGCTGCCTAACTCCGACATTCGCATTGTGGAGACCTGGGATGTGGTCTTCGAGGGTGGTCCCTTCCGCTACGGCTACAGGTTCATCCCTATGGACAAACTGGTTTCGATAACGGATGTAGCGGTGGAGGGACCTGAAGGGCCTTACACTTTCGATGAGAAGGATTCGGAAGCGCCGCACACTTTCAGCACCGAAATTGACGAAGGGGATTTCATAATCTGGTGGTATTTCCCGCCCATCTACGATGAAGAGGTGGTCTTCCGCCTGGCTTACACCGTGAAGGGCGGATTGCGCTTTTACGAGGATGGCGACCAGCTCTGGTGGAAGGCGGTGTTCCCGTATCGAGATTATCCCGTGCTGGCGTCCACGGTAACGGTGCACCTGCCCGAAGGGGCGAAAGCCGAGAAAGTGGCCGTCTACGGCATCGAAGCCTCGTGGGAGGTCAGCCCCGACGGGCGCACCGTCGTCTTCCAGGCCAGAGAAGAAATATCCCCTCACGAGGAGATGGAAGTGCGGGTCCAGTTCCCTCACGGCGTGGTTGAGGGAAAGCCTGCATACTGGCAGCGGAAACACGACTTCCAGCGAACGTACCAGGAAAAGTGGCGGCCTTTCGTAAACCTGGGCTTAGGAGCCCTGGGTCTGTTCCTGGCGGTGGGCGGGATTTTAGGCACTGTGGCCTGGTGGCACAGCAAGGGCAGGGATGTGCCGGTGGGAGAAGTGGCCTCGTATCTGCCGGAACCGCCTTCGGACCTTCCGCCGGGGTTGATGGGCACCCTTCTGGATGAGAAAGCCGATTTGCGGGACATCCTGGCGACCTTGATAGACCTGGCGAGAAAAGGGGCAATCGAAATCGAAGAGGAGCGGAAGCGAGGCATACTGGGGATAGGCGTCAAGAGGGATTACCTCTTCCGCTTGATTGACGCCTCCAAGGCCACTTATCCTTTCGAGAAGACTTTGCTTCGGGAGATTTTCGAGGGCGAGGAAGAGAAGGAGCTTTCATCCCTCCGAAATAAGTTTTACGCCGCCATTCCTGAGTTGCAGGATGAGTTTTACAAAGAAGCGGTCAAAGCCGGCCTTTTCCCTGAGAATCCCAAAGAGGTCCGGGAGTTTTGCCAGGCAGCGGGCATCCTGATCCTCGTGGCGGCAGGAGTTCTGTTCTTAGGAGGGGTATGTTTAATTGAATCGGTGGCCGGGGCTGCCGTCTGTCCCCCGCTGGGGCTGGCGGTGATAGGCATCGCCCTTATCGCTGTAGCCCCCGTGATGCCCCGTAAGACCAAAAAGGGCTCCGAGGAGGCTGCTCGATGGAGGGCCTTCCGGCGCTACCTTAAAAACATCGAGAAATACACCGACCTGAAGGAAGCCAAAGACATCTTCGAGCGCTATCTCCCCTACGCCATCGCCTTCGGGCTGGAGCGGAGCTGGGTCAACAAGTTCGCCAGGGTTGGCGCTCCTGCTCCCCGCTGGTACAGGCCGGTGTTGGTCGAAGGCGGCTCCCACAGGCCGCCGGTTGCCACATCCACTGGCAAAGGGGCGGTACACGCAGCCCCCATGCCGTCCGGGGGGATAAGTGTGCCATCGCTGGTATCGGCTTCACAGGGGATTTTCACCTCCCTGGAGAGCATCTCCGATGGGCTTTTCTCTATGCT
>DRAO01000498.1 GCA_011041825.1 Chloroflexota bacterium | reverse complement strand
GGCATACCCATTAACCGACGCCGCCATAGCTGATAAGCGAGGCAGAAAATCACCCCTTTCAGCATCTTTCACTCCGTAAAAGGTGGCATTCCATAATTGTAGCCTTTTGCAAAAGTCCATACAAAGGAGGGTGTTGAAAAACTCCAGGGTTGGAAACTACTCCGCAAAGAGCGGTTTTCTACTAAATTCTGCAAAGGACTATAACCATGGTTGGCAAAGTTGCCCCACGGTGGGGGCGAAAGGGAGAAAAGGGTTTTTGCGGGCAATGGCTTCGCCGTTGCCCACAAAAACGCCTCTCTTCCTATGAACCACAATTAAGTGAGGAGCTGCCAGTAGCCAGGAGCTCCCTCGTCAATTCTCTGATCCTGGCCAGGTTGAAGGGCTTGGTCAGGAAGGGATTGCCGGTAGAAGCCAGGAAAGCCTGTGTAGAGGGCTCCAGCACATCTCCGGTGATGAAGATGATACGCTGAGCGAGTTTATCATCCATCTCTTTCACCCTGGCATACAGGTTCTTCCCCCCTATCCCTGGCATCTTGATGTCGGTGATGATAAGGTCACAGGGCTTCAGCCGCAGGAATTCTAAGGCCGCCTCCCCGCTGCTCACGATATCCACCGTATGCCCTTCCTCCTCCAGGAGACGTTTCAATAGCTCGGCTATAGCTTCCTCATCCTCCACCACCAGCACGCATTTGCCAGACCTTTCCCTCTCCTTCTCCCTCCTCCACCTCTCAAGGGTTTCCTCAGCCCAGGAGACCTCCTCCCCTTTCTCTACGGGAAGCTCTATGTAGAAGGTCACGCCAGGGTCAGGAGCGTTATTCCTGGCCCATATCCTCCCCTTGTGCTCAGCTACAAAGCTGTAAGCGATGGCGAGGCCCAAACCGGTCCCCGTGTCCCTCGTGGTGAAGAAAGGGTCGAAGATGCGGGAGAGCATTTCCGGAGGGATGCCAGGGCCATCGTCGGATATTTCCACCCTGATGAGGCCCTCTTCGGTGGTCCCCGTCCTCACCCTGAGGGTGCCTTTCCCGTGGGCTTCGCTCATCGCCTGCTCGGCATTGATGATGATGTTCAGGAAAACCTGTTGTATCTGGTTCTGGTCAACCATAGTCCAGGGCAGATTGGGGTCAAATTGGGTGAGCAATTTTACGTTCTCCACTTTCATCTCATAAGCCCTGAGGTTCAGAGTCTTGCGGAGCAACTCGTTTATGTCGGTCAACTCCCTCCTGGGCGGCCTCTTGCGGGCGAAGTCGAGCAGGTTTTGGACAATGTTGGCAGCTCGCCTGGCCTGCTCCTGGATGCGGGCCAGGTCCTTCTTTACCCGTTCGGGGATAGAGGGGTCTTGAGCGAGCATCTGGGCGTAACCTACCACCGAAGTGAGGGGGTTGTTCAGTTCGTGGGCCACACCTGAGATGAGCTGCCCCAGGGATGCCAGCTTCTCAGCCTGGAAGAGACGCTCCTGCATTTCCTTTTCCTTCCTGTGCAAGAAGGCTTTGTCCACTGCTGTGCTTACTTGCCTTCCTATGGCGCTCAGCAGCTTTTTCTCTTCCTCCGTCCAAGGGTGATGGGTTTTGGAGGCTAAGACCAGGAAGCAACGCATTTTATCCCGGGTGTAAAGGGGTATAAAAGCCCCCGATATAAAACCTCTTTGCTTGACGAATTCAGGCACGCAAGGGACGGACATTATATCCTCAAGGAATGTCGGCTCTTGGGGTAAGAACCCCCACCCCTCTATGTCCTCCTCAGTAAAGGTGATAGGGAGGAGCCGGAAATCAGTGACTTTTGAGAGCACATACCCTTGCTTCTCCTCAGGTTCAAAGAGGTGGATGGCAACCCCTTCCAAGCCCGTGATTTCACACAGGGTCTGGCAGGCAGACCTGAGCATTTCTTCCAGGTCCAAGGAGCTTGCCAATGCCTCGGCCAAATGGTAGAGGGCTTCCATCTCCCGGGCTCGCCGATGGATTTCCTCTTGGGCTTGCACTTGTTCGGTGACATCCAGGATGGTACCCAGGATGGCTGGATGCCCCCGGTAATCAGTAAGGGTGCCGAGGGCTTCACAGTGGATGATTTTACCATCCTTGCGGAGGCCCTGGAACGTGTAACGGACGCTTGTGGTTTCCCCCTTCAGGTGTTTCCTTATCTTCTCGGCCATCATAGGCCGGTCTGAAGGAGCCACGAGGTCCAGAGGCCCCAGGCGGTTTACGATTTCGTCAACTGTGTAACCGAACATAGCTGCCAGGGCGGGGTTAACATAGCGGAAGACGTTGTCCTGGAAGAGGTAAACCCCGCCGAGGTTTGCCTCGCTCAGGAGGCGATAGCGGGCTTCGGATTCGGCCAGTTCTTCGGCCAGGCGGGCATTGTGGATGGCGACGGCGGCCCCGGCGGCGAAAACCTCAAGCCGCTGAGCATCGGCGGGTCCGAATTGGCCTGGCCTCTCTCCATCCACATTTAAGAAGCCAATCGTTGCGCCTCGGAACTGGATGGGGGCTGCCACATAGGAATGGAGCCAATCCCAACCTTCCCAGCGAACCCAGTGGGGGTCAGCACTCGTATCCGGGATGAGGACGGGCTCCCCTGTCTCCGCCATCTTGAGGAGGGTGCGATAGCTGGTGATGGGGAGGGTTAAATCCGCAACTTCGTCCTCCACGCCAAACCTCTCGTACCCTCGCCAGCGGACAACCCGGGCTTTCCCTCCGTCCAGCACCATAATGTTGAAGGCATTCCCCGGCACCACCTGTTCCACCTGTTCCAGGATGCGGTCCAGGACTTCCTCGAGTTTAAGGGTGCCGCTGATGACGGTGATGGCCTCTGCGAGGGCCTCAGCCAATTCCCTCTGCCCCCGTTCTGATTGGAATAGGCGGGCGTTCTCCAAAGCCAAGGCCATCTGGTCGGCCAGGGTCGAAAGGAGGGTCAAGTCCTCCTCCGTGTAAGCGTTGACCTCCTCATCTTCCACGTTTATGACCCCCAGGACCTTGCCCTTTATTTTGACCGGCACATCTAACTCGGAGCGCAGCTGGTAACCCTGGAGGCAGATATATCTGGGGTCCAAGGTTACGTCTGGTACGTAGATAGGCTCGCCAGTGCGTGCCACCACTGCGGTGATACCCTTTTCCCCATATATGGGAATGCGGAACGGCTCCTTGGGCATCGGGCGGCCCATAATGGCTTTCAATACCAGTTCGTTCCGGCTTTCATCCACTTCCAGGTACGCCATACTCTCGAAGTGAAGGACCTTGGTGGCAGTTTCGAGGGTCATCTTTATGATGCGTTCCTTATCGGCAGCGAGCACAAGCTCCCTGCCCAGGCCCCGGATTGCCTCTAATTCTGCCATAAGCCGTTCGAG
>DRAO01000324.1 GCA_011041825.1 Chloroflexota bacterium | reverse complement strand
GCCGACGCCGTCGTCCTCTTCACCGCAGACGAGGGAGCCCTTGCGAAGCCTCATCCCTACGGCCTCTTCGCCTTCCCCGCCGATGCCGACCCCGAGACGGCGGCCCTGGCCGTGCTCGCCAGGCTGAGCGGGTTCCTGCAGGAGCGCACAGCAGCCTGGGATCACCGGGTGGCCCGGGTGAACCCCGTTTACTGCCGGGCATGCGGAACCTGCCAGGAAGTCTGCGAATTCGGGGCCGTTGAGGTGGTGCAGGATGAGACCGGGCGGGAGCGGGCCGTGGTGAACGAAGCCGCCTGCCAGGGCTGCGGGGCCTGCGTAGCCCGATGCCCTTCGGGAGCCTTGACCCTGGGCTATGGGGGGGATGCGGAAGTGGAAGCAGCTTTGGAGGCGATGCTCACCGCCTGGCGTGAACAACGGGACGAAGCCCCGGTGGTGGCCTTTGTTTGCAACTGGGATGCCTACCGGGCGCTGGAGGAGATGGGCAGGCATCGCCTGGCCTACCCGCCCAACGTACTCCCCTTCCGGGTGATGTGCCTGGGCCGCTTGAGCACCGGGATGCTCCTCAAAGCCTTCGAGTTGGGAGCCTCGAAAGTGCTGATGCTGGGCTGCGGCACCGACGACTGCCACTTCGGCTTTGGCAGCCGCCGGGTGGAAGAAGTATACGAGCAGGCGAAGGCCGTGCTCAAGCTCCTGGGGTTTGGAGGTAGGCTGAGGATGGAGAAGGTGGGTGCAAGGGATGTGGAGAGAATGAGGGAGGTTTTACAGAAAGCACGGGCATAAAGTGCCCGTGCTAGGAAATTGCGCTGGCTAAAAGCCAGCTTTTGGCTGGCCCACAAAAGCCCCATTTTTATGGGGCGCTATCTCGTAGTCCGGCGACTTCATCGCCGGGCCAACCGAGCGGAAGGTAAGCGCTATGCCTTATTGGCAGCTTTTCTACCACGTCGTTTGGGCAACCAAAAATCGGACTCCGCTCCTGACGCCGGAGGTTGAGCCCATCATTTATGGATTCTTGCGCAGCAAGGCCATTAAGATGGAAGCCACTGTCTTTGCATTGAATGGTACGGTTGATCACGTCCATATGGTTGTTGCCATCCCGCCTAAAATTGCCGTAGCTAAATTCATTGGACAAGTTAAGGCTGTAGCATCTACCCGGTTTAACAAATCTGGTTTGAGCCCAACTCCCTTTTTCTGGCAAGAGGAATACGCCGTTTTCTCCTTTGACCGCAAACGATTACCGAATTACATCGCTTATGTCGAACGTCAAAAAGAGCATCATACTCAAGGGACAACGATTCCGGTCTTGGAACGCACCAATGGCGGCATAATCAGGGCAGTGTGTGAACCGGCGACAGTGTATGCTGTTGAAGAGGAAAGATGGCGGCAGGAATTATTGCTCTTGTCCGAGTTAACATAAAGCCTTATTTGTGAGGCACAGCTTTGCAGCATGGGCTAGCTATCTAACACTTTTGCCGCCGGGGATTCAAAGTGTGGCAAATAAGCCAGCCGGATTTCATCCGGCGCCCATTACGTAGCACGGCGAATTCATCGCCGTGCGGGTTTGCACGGGCATAAAGTGTCCGTGCAAATCCGCTATGTAAAAAGTCAAAGCCGACTGAGGGGAAAAGCCTATGCAATCCTTAACCTATGCCATCCAAACCACCAAAGCCTATTACTGCCTGGAATGCGGCAAGTGCAGCGCCGTGTGCCCGCTGGCACGCTTCGATGGGG
The DNA here is from genome assembly GCA_011041825.1 of Chloroflexota bacterium. Lineage (GTDB taxonomy): Bacteria > Chloroflexota > Anaerolineae > SpSt-600 > SpSt-600 > HyVt-206. The sequence continues at coordinate 1,611 of DRAO01000324.1, read as the reverse complement.
ATTTGCTGCCCCGCCGCCTGGTGGAAGAGGCCATCACCGCCGGGGTCGATGCGACGCTGGCCCAGCGGCTCCTGTGGGCCTGCCTCACCTGCAAGCGCTGCACCGAAATCTGCCCCTCGGATGTGGATTTCATCGGCTTCATACGGGAGCTGAGGGTGCTGGCCCGTGAGCGGGGTTCATACGCCCACTGCACCCACGGGGATGCGGTGTTCGGCTGGATGCGGGTGATGGCGAACCCAGACCTTGAGCAGGACCGCCTGGCCTGGGTGGGTGATGACCTCGAGGTGTCGTCATCATCGGAGGTGCTGTATTTCGTGGGGTGTTTGCCGTATTACGAAGCCTTCTTCGGAGTTCCTGAGCCTGTGGGCCTGGTAAGCTCCGGGGGAAAAGAGAATAAAGGAGATGCCCCCCGTTTTACAGAAATCGCCCGCAGCACTGTCAAGCTCCTGAACCAGGTCGGGATTGCACCGAAGCTCCTGGCCGATGAGCGTTGCTGTGGCCACGACCTGCTCTGGGCCGGGGATGTGGAGGGGTTCAAGAAGCTGGCCCAACTCAACGCCGAACTCATCCGGGAGAGCGGGGTCAAGCTGGTGGTGACCTCCTGTCCGGAGTGCTACCGCACCCTGGCAGTGGACTACCCCCGCTACGGGTTCAACCTGGGCATACCGGTGATGCACATCACCCAACTCCTGGCCCAGAAGCTGGAAGCGGGGGAGTGGACGCCTCCGCAGCTTCGGGGCAGGGTCACCTACCACGACCCCTGCCGCCTGGGGAGGCTGATGGGGGTTTACGAGGAGCCCAGGGCGCTCATCCGGGCCGCAGGGCTGGAGCTGGTGGAGATGGAGCACAACCGCAGCAAGGCCCTGTGCTGCGGTACAAGCTGCTGGATAGAGTGCGGCTACGTATCCCGCCAAATTCAGGAACAGCGATTGAAGGAGGCACAGGAGACCGGGGCAGAATTATTGATAACCGCTTGTCACAAATGCCAGATTCACTTCGCCTGCTTCCTATCCCTCTCCCCTCAGAAATTCCCTAAGATTTGCAACATTGTTTCCATCCTAGGGGGCGACTCCGCATAACGCTTTTTCGTAAACCACGATTAAGCGGGAGCTACCGAAAAAGGCATAGGGGTGGTTAATATGGATAATTACCGGATAGCTTTTCTGGCTGCCTTCAGGATTTTAAGGCCAGGAGCTGAAGAGATAGTGATGCCTTTAATTAGAGAAGCCAAGAAGGCTATTTCCAAATTGGGGGAACTGCTCTCCTGGGAGCCTATATTAACCACACCTCAAGAAGGGCGGAAGGCGGTAAATGAACTCCTCACTCAAGAACCCGATATCTTCGTGGCTTTTGTTGCCGGAGGTACCGAAGAAATCATTTATCCTGCCTTCAGGGATATCAACCATCCTCTGGTTATCCTGGCTTGCGACAGGGCCAATAGCCTGGCTGCAGCCCTGGAGATGCTTTCCCGTTTCCGAGAGATGGGTAAGGATGTGAAGTTAATCTACGAAACCCACTATGGAGATAGCACTGCCAAGGCTATCCTGGATTTCCTCATCCCCAGAAAAGCGGTCAAAAAGCTGCGGGCAACTGCCATCGGGGTATTGGGTT
>DRAO01000405.1 GCA_011041825.1 Chloroflexota bacterium | reverse complement strand
GGAATTGGTTAAAGAATGTCTGCAAGCTTTGTTAGCTCAGACAAGACCGCCTGATGAGATTATCCTAATAGACAACGCCAGCAGTGATGGTACAGACAAAATGGTTCCTCAGGAATTCCCTCAAGTTACATATGTTAGGCTTCCCAAGAATATCGGAGGTGCAGGAGGATTCCATGAAGGGATAAAGCTCGCTTATCAAAAGGGATATGACTGGATTTGGGTTATGGATGATGACGGCGTCCCGTCTAGAGAATGCTTATCTGCACTGTTAGAAGTTAAGGATGACCAACTCAGAATGCGGGCTCCGTTGGTTTTGCGGAAGGGAGATAAAGAAAGAAGGTTAGCGTTTGGGTTGACTTTTAATGGAAGACACATACGCACAGAGGCTGAAGCCTACGAAGTCGCATCTAACGCCGCAGTTCTGGAGGGAGTCGCAAATCCTTTTAATGGACTGCTCATAGACCGTGCTGTTGTAGCTAAGATTGGCCTTCCCATGAAAGAGTTCTTCCTATGGGGTGATGAGACGGAGTACTTGTTGCGCGCCGTTCGGCATTCTGTGAAATTTGGCACGGTCCTCAAGGCCGTTTTCTTTCATCCCGAAAATCGGATGACGCCTCGGCGGGTAAAGATCGGGGGTTTGTCATTCAGTGTATACCATACAAAGGATGATTTCAGGAACTTTTTGATCTTGCGAAACGGTGCCTATATTGCGGCCCGTTACTATGGAATCATCGCAATCGCAAAGCATGTTACCAAGTACCTGCTCTTCTATAGCACTGAGTATGGGCTGAGGGGAGGGCTTTGGAGTCTGCGCTCTTCTTGGAGAGGACTTCGTGGGAACTTCGGGCCACCTCCGCCAACACCGTGGAGAAGGAACCCTGATGATATCTGAAGCTTTGGACTTGATTCTCACCGCGAGTTGGATTGGACTTGCCATCGGGTTTATTCTGATTGCCCGACCAGTTCTTGGGGGATGGCTAAACCCGGTTTCCGTCTACTGGTCTGTGTGGACGTGCAGCATCATAGTTAGTCGATTGCCATTCGTTGCAGGTTGGCCCCTCGCCGTCGAAACTTGGATGGCTATGATTCTTGCAGCCGTGATCTTCACGATGGTCTCTCTAATATTGGGATTCATCCTTTCCCCTAGATGGTTTGGAAAGAAGCCGAGTCGTGTTTCCTGCCTCAAACCAAGATTGGAACAAACTTACACAACGAGAACGCTCCTCGTGGTATTCGCTGTATGCATGGCGCTAAGCGTGGTTCAGCTCTACCTACAACTACGTCATCTTCTTGGACTCGTGGGCAGTTGGCACCTGCTCTGGACAGAGGGTTGGAAGGTTCGCCGGGTTCTTGTTGAGGAATCATCTAAGGTTGCATGGGCGAATCTGGAAGTGCCATTTCTTACCCGAATTACGAGTTATACGCTCTCGCTTGGAGGACTCGCCCTTTTCTTAGGAGCGTATCTCCTAGCTGTGAAGGGGCTACTTGTGGGCATCGCCCCTTTGAGCGTCGAGGCTATCATCAGTATGCTCCGCCTTGAAAGATACCGGTTTGTAGTTTCTTTCTTGTTGTTTGGCTTTTCCTACTGGTATTTCGCACGCCTGCGCGGGCGAAACAGTCCACGGGAGATCCATAGAAGGATAAAAAATAGGTTGCGGTCCAGGAAGCTTCTTGCCGGGATTATAGCGGCGGTGATACTAGTATTCGTTATGTGGGTCCCGATCAGTGTGAGACACCTGGGAATCAGAGGGAGAGATATTGCCTTGCATACACTATGGTATTTGGCTTCACCGGTACTCGCTTTCGATGTTCGTGTCAAGAACGGTGAGCCCTTTGACGGAAGGACCACAGGGGGAGCCTCCTCCTTCTGGGGTATTGCGGTGTGGCTGGCGAGGCTTGGATGGGACGTGGATGTACCGCCGTACCATTATGAACCTGTCCGTTTTCAGGGAGGAATGCAGACAAATGTGTTCACCTACTTGATTAATCCACTGGATGATTGGGGATGGCCTGGTTTGGTCTTGCTGCCAGCAATGATGTCAGCTGTAGCCACCTTTCTCCATGTGATGATTGTGCGCTATAGAAGATTGGCAATAGTTCCAGTCCAAAGCATCATGATGGCAACCATAGCGATGTCCTTCTACACTTTCATGCTAAAGGACCTCTACTATATGCTTCTAGCGACGGCGACAATTCTGCTCACTCCTGTATTAATTCGTACGAGACTGAAATGCCCACGGCTAAGCAGCGTCACAGCGTTAGAGGAACCCGGGCTCCAACGGTGACGAAGAAGGGATGCGGGGAGTCCGCATAATGGAGCAGGACGTGAGGGTACGTAGGGTTTCTCGGAAGGGTCAGCAAAGTTGTTCATTGAAAAAATTGCGAGTCCTTCATGTCATTCCTAACTTCGGTCCTGGCGGGGCCGAGCGGATCGCTATGCAGTTGTTGCTCCACCTGGACCGGAGCCGGTATGAGGTGGCGGCGGTCTCCCTCTATGACCGACAGGGCACCGATATTGAGGCTACACTTGACCAGGCGGGAGTCCAGGTCTGGTACTTGGGAAAACATCTTGGCTTTGATCCCAAAATGTTTTGGCGCCTTGGCGGAGTGCTTCGGGAGTTTAGGCCGGATGTGGTCCATACGCACCTCTACGTTTTGCGCTACCTCTTGCCCTGGATTGCGATGCCTCGTGCATGGGTCTGGGTTCATACGGTGCACAATGTGGCGGAAAAAGAGGTAGACTGGATCGGTAAATGGGTTCATCGCCTAGCCTTTCGGCTAGGGGTAGTCCCGGTGGCCGTCGCCGAGGAGGTGGCCCAAAGCCTCAAGAGGGTCTATAAGCTAGCCAGCGTGCCGTTAATCCCTAATGGTATTCCCGTAGCCCGGTATGCCTTAGGTGAGGAGGCCCGGCGGGCATGGCGGGCACAGGAAGGCTATAAAGAGGCTGACATCATCTTTGTATCAATAGCGCGTTTGAGCCCCCAAAAGGATCCTCTCTCGCTTATACGCGCATTTGCCGCCGCCGCCCCTCATGCTCATGGGCTTCATCTCCTTCTGGTGGGCGACGGACCCCTGCGGCCTGAGTTGGAGGCGCAGGTTAAGGCTTTGGGACTGAAGCAGCGTGTATGTTTTCTGGGAGTAAGAACCGATATTCCGGAAATCCTGGCAGCGGCGGATGTGTTTGTCCTCTCCTCCCGGTGGGAGGGAAACCCGCTTTCGGTGATGGAGGCGATGGCCGCGGGAAAGCCCGTTGTCGCCACTGTGGTGGGGGGGGTGCCCGAGCTTGTGGAGGATGGGGTAAGCGGTATCCTGGTGCCCCCGCAGGGCACCGAAGCCCTTGCGG
>DRAO01000096.1 GCA_011041825.1 Chloroflexota bacterium | reverse complement strand
GTCCTGCCAGGGGCGCCTTTAGAAACAGGTTATAAGGCCCATCAGGCTGAATGCTTGGTGGGCTTATTGAAGTTAAAGGAACCAGAATGGAAAAGATTTACCTCGCTATCGAAGGCCCCATCGCCTACCAAGCTGTTACAGACTCTTCAACACCCTCCTTTTTTTCATCAGCGGGCACTTTGTGATATAATTATTTCCTGGAGTAGAATTTCCCTACAAGGAGTGGCGTATGGATGTAACCACGGTTTTAGGTTTTCTGATCTTCGTATTCCTGAGCATAGGAGTACATGAATGCGCTCATGCCTGGGCGGCTGATAAATTGGGCGACCCAACAGCTAAATACCAAGGCCGCCTTTCTCTAAACCCATTGGTTCACCTGGATCCACTGGGGACTTTGATGATACTTACTTCCGTATTTTACGGCTTCGGGATAGGATGGGGCAAGCCTGTGCCGGTGAACCCCTATAATTTCCGGATGCGGCCAAGGGTAGGGATGGCATTAGTAGCCTTGGCAGGCCCCCTCTCGAATCTGCTTTTGGCCGTTGCTTTGGCTATCCCCGTGCATCTTGCCGGGCCGATCATAGGCTTTGTAAGCAGGAACACTTCTATCCCCGGCTTTGTGCTCTCGATAATCGGATTTCTAATCAGCTTGCTAATCACCGGGGTTCTCTCTAACATAGGCTTGGCCCTTTTTAACCTCTTGCCTTTACCGCCGCTGGATGGGTTCAGCGTGGTTATGGGTATCCTCAGCACCATCCGTAATCCAAAAGCTCGCCAGTTTTATTACCAGTTATCACGTTTAGAGATGCAAGGGCCTCTGGTGCTCTTCGCCTTGTTAGCATTAGATTACATCCTGCCCATTAATATCCTGGGCTCTATCATAGGTCCTCTCTTTCGCCTTTTAAGTTCTTTAATATTATGGTGAAAGTGCACTTTTGTAATGCCTCCGCAAGACTTTGGATCCCGAGGGGTTCAGGATGTCGGAGGAGAAGGTTGAGATAATCACCCTGAATAAAGAGCAATTTAAGCGACTTCGTGAAGATTTGATAGAGCTGTACAAAGAAGGCTACCAGGGATTAGAGCAATACGCCTATCGAGCTGGTTGGATGGTTAAACGCTATTTAAATTGGTTGTACAAAGGGGACCCTTCTGGGTTCTTCATCATTAATGTTAACGGTGAATTAGCAGGGTTTGCGGCTTCCCACAGCCACTGGCTATGGGCAGGGAAGCTCGGCGGGGAGATTCACGAAATCGTCATTGCCCCCGAGTACCGCCGCAGGGGCTTGGGAACCAAATTGCTCAAGCACACCATCAAATACCTCCGGTCAAAAGGGCGCAAGCATATAAGGCTGTGGGTGGGCAGGGAGAACAAGATAGCCAAGAAGCTTTACCGCAAGTTAGGGTTTCGGCCAGTGGCAGTATATGATGTCTGGGAACGATGGGTGCTGGAAGATTCACTCCCCGGCAGCACGGATGAGCAGTGATTCCAAAACTCTGGTGAGCTTCACAAGCTCTTCCGCTTTCACCATCTCTTGCCCGGTGTGAGCGAGGTGTATTTCTCCTGCCCCGAACACCACTACTTCCAGCCCTTTCCGGTGCAATGGCTCAGCATCCGTCCAACTCGGCATCCCCACCAATGATGGTTCCATACCCATCGCATCTTCACAAGCTGCCCTGAGAAGCCCTATTATTCCGGCTTCAGGAGAGGTCTCAAAGGGTGGGTCGCTATCCAGGAGCTTCATCGAGCCAAAAGGGGCTACAAAATTCTCCAATTCTGCCAGAATCTGCCCCATATCCATCGAGGGTGTAATCTTTATGTCAACTCTTACCCGTGTTTCTCCCGGCACCAGGTATAGCTCCGGGTCGCCACCCTGGATCCAATAAGGGGTCACAAATGGAGGCGGGAAGAGGGGATGTTCCCTCTGCAAAGATGGCAACCGTTGAATTTGCTCCAGCAACTTTAATGCCTTCAGGATAGAGTTTTCCCCTCGTTCAGGACAGGCTCCGTGAACTTCCCTACCCTTTACAATGATTTCCACCTCAATGGCTCCAGCTTGAGCGTTAGCAATCTGTAATCCCGTGGGTTCCAACACAACTGCTTTCTGCACCCAGGGGAGGATGGCCAATTCTTTGCCGCCGACCCCTTTATCCTCCTCATCTACGGTGAAAGCTAAGGCCACGGGAGCATCTGTTCTCTCCACAGCTAGCAGGATAGCCGCTATCTGGCCTTTGGCATCAATTACCCCCCGCCCCTTCAAGAAAGGCCCGCTTTCGATGAGCTCATAGGATGAAGCAGGCAATGTGTCAGCATGAGTACAAAGCAACAGAGAGCTACGCCCTCGCCATGCAATAAGGTTGGGCCGGGAGGGCAGAACTTCCTGCCATAGGCAGGTAAACCCCAGTCTTTTTAATCTCCCTTCCAAATATTCCTGCAATGCTCTCTCTTGCCCTGTGGGGCTCGGTATCCGTATTAATTCGCTCAGCAATTCCTTAAGCCGGGTTTCCATTTACACCCTTTCCATTCCAATTTTTCGGAGTTGGTAACATCCCATTTAACCATGGTTGGCAATGTTGCCCAACGGTGGGGGCGAAAAAAGGAGCGTTTTTGGGACAAAATCCCGCTTTCTTATGTGACCATGATTAGGTGGGAAGCTGTCCCGGAGCTACCCGCACAGGATAAATCGGGAAACAGCTTGCCCCATATCCCTTTTCGTGCTAAAATAGCTCACGGCCTGCCCCAAAACCCAACCGGAGGGAGCTGCTTTGGACAGGACAGCCGTCTTGGCTCAATTGAGAACACGGTTTGGCCGAGACCCTCGGCTGGCAAGGGTTTTCGATTATGTGGAAGCTAACTTGAAAGAAGTAGAGCGGTTCATCAAGTTTGCTTTGGTTGGCACTTTGGGAGCAGTGGTGGACTTCAGCGTGCTTAATTTCGGCATATTGGTGCTAGGGTTCTCCAAGCCTATAGCTAATACCTTCTCCTTCTCCGCTGCTGTACTCAATAATTTCACCTGGAATCGCCTGTGGACCTTCCCCGAGGCCCGTGATAAGCCTGTGCTTATCCAGCTTGCCCAATTTGCTTTGGTAAACATTGCCGGCTATTTCATAAATCAAGCTATTTTCTTAGGACTAGATTACCTGATACTTCACCGGTGGGGGGTGCTCGGTTATAACCTCTCTAAGGCAATAGCAACATTGGTAGTCCTTTTCTGGAACTTTGGCGTAAACCGTGTATGGACATTTGGAGGGATTTGAAAGTTGCGCATCGGCGTAGATTACACCGCCGCCATCAGGCAAAAGGCAGGCATTGGTCGTTATACCAGGGAAATTATAAAACACTTGGCCC
>DRAO01000178.1 GCA_011041825.1 Chloroflexota bacterium | reverse complement strand
CCCCTATATCCTGCCCGTTGACGATGGCTTTGACGCCGCCAGCATTACCGCATTTCACCAAGATGCGCCTCCCGGTCCACACCAGTGAGTCGCCAGGGTAGATGAAGCCTCTGAAGGCCATCTCATCGTTAACTTTGACCTCCAGCCAGCTTCTTCCCAGGCCCTTGAGGTTCAGGACCACTATGGCTTTGGTTGGTGTGGGAGAAGGGGAAGGAACGGGTGTGGGGGTGGGACTTGGGATAGGAGTGAAGGTGGGAGAAGGCACAGCGGTAGGGGTTTCCGTGTAGGTAGGAGAGGGCGATGGTGTAGACCGCCGCACCAGGGAGGGCATCCTTAAGTTGATCGGATAACGGGAATAAACCAGCCAGCCCGCCAGACCCAGGGTGAAAATCGCCAACAACGGCAAGAGCACCCCTTTGATGATTTGGAGGCCGAACCAGGAAGGGCGCTCCAAGGGGACTTCGGTAGGTGAGGGGGGCTCTTCGCCTGCTTCCTTCACAGGTTTCCTCTCCTCCCGGTAAAGCTGAAGCATTTCCTCAGGGTCAAGTCCGAGGAAGAGGGAATAATTACGGATAAACCCCTTAGCGAACACTTCCCCCGGAAGGAGGTCAAAATCCCCTTCCTCGATGGCTTTGATAAAAGCGGGCTTTATCCTGGTCTGGCGGGCCACGTCTTCAATGGAGAGGCCCTTCGATTCACGCAATTCTCTCAGTTTTTGACCCAGTTCGCTCATTTCGCACCTGATCAGGAGGACGCAGATTAACCTCAGGTTTTCACGGGCGGAGCCTTGTGTTAAATTTGTGCGAGGTGTTTACGCTCCCACACAAATTTCAGAAGTCAACCCTCCTGCCCTCGTAAGCGTAGCGGAAGAGTTTCTCCATCTCCTCGTCGGAAGGGATGCGGACGCTGGTAGCAGTACAGGCGTCCATATTGGCATTTTCCACCAGTTTACCGAGGGCCGCTTTGAATTTTTCTGAATTGACGCCAGCTTCCGCTATGGATACAGGTTCATCCACCTGACGGGCCAGCTCCCTGACCTTCTCGGCCAGCTTGAAGGCAGCATCGTGCTCGTCCTCAAAGGGTATGTCCAGGAAACGTGCAATTTCCCTGTAGCGGGTTCCTCCTCCATTAGCGCAGTATTCTATCGTGTAAGGGAGGGCTAATCCGACGGCCCGACCGTGAGGGATGTGGAAGACAGCGCCTAGGGAATGGCCTAGGCCATGAGCCAGGGCAGCCATAGAGTTGATGAAGCCCAATCCGGCAATGGCAGCAGCGTTGTGCATCTTAACCCGGGCCTCCCGGTCTTCCTCCCCATAGCGATAGGCCCGTGGCAGGTACTCAAAGACCAGCTTTATGGCCTGGAGGCATAACCCATCGCAGAAGTCATTGTGCCAGATGCTGGTAAAGCCTTCTATAGCGTGGCAGAGGGCATCCATACCGGTCGAAGCGGTCAACGGAGGAGGAAGTTTCATCACGAGTTCAGGGTCCACTATGGCGATGTCAGGGGTATTAAGGGGGGAACCAAGAGCCAATTTGCGCCCTTCCTCCCTATCGGTGAGGACCACGGCCCAGGTGGTTTCGGCTCCGGTGCCGCTGGTAGTGGGTATGGCTATCAGGCGGGCCTTCTCTCGCAACCTGAATTCCTCAAAGGGGTTTATGCCCCTGGGGTCCATCTCGGGATTCTCATAGAGGACCCAGATGGCCTTGGCGGCATCCAGGCAGGAACCACCACCCAGGCCCACAATCCAATCGGGCTTGAATTCCAGGGCAAACTTGGCCCCTTTCTGCACCGTTTCTAGGGATGGCTCCGGTTCTACTTCGGAGAAAATCCGGGTCTCCATCCCAGCCTCTTCCAGGAGCTCCTTGACCTTATCGGCAAAGCCCAGGCGAAAGAGGTTTTCATCGGTTACCAGCAGGGCTTTGCGGCCTTTGAGTTCAGTCAGATATGAGATGGCATCATCCCCGTAAACTATCTGAGGGGAGCGGAAAAACCACATATCCCTTCTCCTCTTAAGCCAGGAATTCGGTCTCTATCTGGGAGCAGCACTTGACCAGCTCGCTGGCAGCTTTGACGTTGCGCATAATTTTCACCATATTACCTTTGAGTTTGAGCTGGCGGGTTATAAGCCCTTGGATGGCATCCAATTGACCGAGGATTACCTTCTTCCAGGTGCTTAACGGAGCCCAGATGCGGAATTCCGGGTCCTTCACCGAAGGGTCAGCGGTAGCGAAAGCCTCCCTGCATTTGCCGTGCCAGAGGTCCATATACAGGTAAACCGTTTCCTTGAGCTGCCCTTCGGGTTCTACGATGAAGAAGAAATCTCCTTCCCAGTTCTTGGCTGCTTCGGCATAGGCTTTGCTCTCGTTGAGGGTCCGGCAGAGAGCCTTGACCCATTCATCAGAAGGGAATTTGATAGCCATTGTGTTTCCTCCTCAGGAGGTGATTGGTGATTCCTCTTACAGCATTTTAACCTATGGATGCTCAGGTGTCAAATCCAATCCCGAAGAGGGTTTTGACAAAGTGCCATTCTCATTTTGTTTGATAAGCGTCCTTCGCTCAAGGCAGGTTAAAAAGGCTTTTTGAGGGTATTTTGTTGCACGGCGGCTTCGCCGCCGTGCAACAAAATACCACTCTTTTTTTTCCCTTTGTTCCCAGGGGCAGGTTTAACCCCGGAGTTTTTCAACACCCTCATCCCGAAGAGGGTTTTGACAAAAAGGGTGTCTTACCTATAATTGAGGAAAGCATCATAATTCATCCAGGGGAGCAATATGGCTTACGCTCTGCTGTGGTGGTTTGTCATAAGCATACTGGGCTTGACGGCCCTCCCATTGGTTCGGCGCCTTTTCTCAGCCCTCCCTGACGAAGGCTATGCTTTTGCCAAGCCCCTGGGATTGCTGCTGGCCTCTTATGTGCTCTGGCTGGGATGTTCCCTAGGCTTCCTGTTCAACTCCCCAGGAGGGGCCTTATTTTCCCTGATGGCTGTGGCGGCCATCTCTTGGACCACAGGTGAGAGGGATGTGAGAGGGTTCATCAGAAAGCATAGCCGGGAGGTCATTTTCACCGAGGCCCTGTTCGCCTTTGCCTTCTTCGCATTCGCCTGTTTCCGGGCTTATAGCCCGGAAATCCTGGGCACCGAAAAGCCTATGGAATTCGCCTTCCTCAATGCCATCCTCCGAAGCCAGCGTTTCCCCCCTTATGACCCTTGGCTTTCGGGGTTTGCCATCAGCTATTATTACTTCGGTTACGTGATGATAGCTTTCCTCACCCGGCTTACCGGCACCCCCTCAAGCATAGCTTTTAACCTGGGAATCGCCCTGCTCTTCGCCCTCACGGCGATGGGAGCTTT
>DRAO01000285.1 GCA_011041825.1 Chloroflexota bacterium | reverse complement strand
TTCACCAGCCAATAGCCGGTTAAGGGCTGTCCAATCTTCCTCAGCTTTAGCAACCCATTCATCCCAGGGTTCAACGTTCATACAATGTTCTTCCTTCTTTGATGATTTTTTGGATGAAGGAATCCCCCGCTTTTAAGCGTTGATTAATTTCTGCAGGGGTTTTGACCACTACATCTAGAGGTAGAAAACGGGGACGGCAGTGACGAGTAATAGCAGCAGCCAATTTCATCGGACGCTCATTGGTCTCAATTATGACTAGCAAATCTACATCGCTATCTTGCCCTGGTTTACCCCAGGCATAAGAACCGAAAAGGATAACCTTCTCAGGAGCAAATTTTTCCACTATCTTGCGGGTTACATCCTGCAAAAGCTCATCAGTGACTTTTACTGGATAGCTTCCTCTTACCATCTTAATTCCCCTAAGTTATCATCACTGTGCAGCGGGGAAGCGGCTGCACAGCAGCAACCAATTACTTCGCCAGCTGCTCCAGCAACTTTAGCGCCTTCTCCATCCGGGCCAAGGTACGCTCACGTCCCAGGTTGGCCATCGTGCCGAAGAGGGGCGGAGCCACCTTCTTGCCTGTGATGGCCACCCGGATGATGCCAAAGAGTTGCCCGGCTTTGAGGCCCAGTTCCTCTGCCAGGTTGCGGAGGGCCGTCTCCAACGTCCCTTCATCGAAAGACGGCAATTCCGCCACCGTCTCATAGGCCCGGCGCAGGGCCTCCAGCGATTCGGCGGCGGTCATCTTCTTGCCGATGAGCATCTCCGGTTCATAGCTTATGTCCTCTTGGAAGAAGAAATCCACCAAGGCGACCACATCGGCCAGGGTTTTGATGCGTTCCTGGACAAGGGGCACCAAGGGCTTCACCTGCTCCACGCTTACCTTAAATCCTGCCCTGTTCAGGAAAGGCACCAAACGGTGGGCTAGGTCATCTTGGGAAAGTTTGCGGATGTAGACGCCGTTCATCCAGTCAAGTTTATCGTAAGAGAAAGAGGCCGGGGAGGATTTTACCCGCTCCAGGGAGAAGCGTTCGATGATTTCGTCCCTGCTCATAAGCTCGGTGCGGTCGTCGTATGACCAACCCACGAGGGCCAGGAAGTTGAACATTGCTTCGGGCAGGTAACCGGCCTCCCGGAATTCCCTCACCAGCACCGGATAAGTGCGCCCATCGGCTCCAACGGTCTTGCGCTTGCTGAGCTTGCCTTTGCCGGTAGGGGAGAGGATGAGGGGAAGGTGGGCGAATTGGGGAGGCTCCCACCCGAAAGCCTGGTACAGGAGGATGTGCTTGGGAGTGGACGGAATCCATTCATCGGCCCGCATCACGTGGGTAATCTTCATCAGGTGGTCGTCCACCACGTTGGCGAGGTGATAGGTAGGGTAGCCATCAGACTTGAGGAGCACCAGGTCTTCGATGTTGACGTTGTTGACGGTAATCTTGCCGTGGATGAGGTCATAAAAAGAGGTTTGCCCCTCCAAAGGCACCTTCAGGCGGATGACGTAGCTGCGACCTTCGGCTTCCAAAGCGGTCCGCTCTTCATCGGAGAGGAAGCGGCAGTGGCGGTCGTAGCCAGGTGGTTGCTTGCGACGGCGTTGCTCTTCCCGCATCTTCTCCAATCTTTCAGGGGAACAATAGCACTTATATGCCCACCCTCTTTCAATGAGGATGTGGGCGTACTTCTGGTAAAGCTCTATCCGCTGAGATTGGAAGTAAGGGCCACAGGGGCCGCCCACTTCGGGGCCTTCGTCCCACTCGAGGCCCAGCCAGCGCAGGCCTTCCATTATGTCTTCCAGCGAACCGGGCACATAGCGGGTGCGGTCGGTGTCCTCGATGCGGAGGATAAAAGAGCCTCCGTGGTGGCGAGCGAAGAGCCAGTTGAAGAGAGCCGTTCTGGCACCGCCTACGTGGAGGTATCCAGTTGGGCTAGGGGCGAAGCGAACTCTTACGGGCATTTTCAGCCTCCCGATGTGGCAAACCTGCCTAAAACTCATCACTTTTCGGTATTATACCTCAACTCATAGGTTAGAGCAACCTGTGGCACTTTTTCAACACCCTCCGGCAATCCTGACTTTTTATTTTATGGAAAATTATGGTAGAATTAAAGGCAGAGCCCCTGGTGATTTAGGTATTGGCTTTCCCTTGCATTGAATTCATAAGGAGTTGAGGATGAGAGACAAGGTTGAGGAGTTCCTAAGGTACCTTAAAGATGAAAAGGGCTACTCGGAGCACACTTTAAACGCCTATAGGAATGACCTAAACCAATTCATAGCCTTCTGGAGCAAGAAGAAAGCCCCTGATGTACCCACCTGGACGGAGGTCACTAAAGAGGCTATTATCGAATACATACTTGACTTGAAGGAGCGCTCTTATGCCCTTTCTACAATGGCTCGCAAGATAGCCGCCCTCCGCTCGTTCTTCCATTACTTGCTGCATCAAGGGGCCATAGAGGATGACCCCACGGTCACCATTGAGACCCCCAAGATACCCAAGCGGGCACCGAAAATCCTGACACGGGAACAGGTAGCCAGACTTCTGGAGGAACCAGCGAAGCAGGGCGGTGTTAAGGCTCTTAGGGACAAAGCTATCCTGGAGTTGCTTTACTTCACTGGTATGAAGGCCAGCGAACTGGTCTCTCTAAACGTTGATGATGTTGACCTGGCTTCAAGGACAGTTAGAATCCTCAAAAGGAAGGGTAAAGAGCGAGTTATATCCCTCCCCCCATCTGCTTTGGAAGCATTACGCCAGTACCTTTACAAGGGCCGCATTCACCTGGTATCCAGTGATAAACCCTCTCCAGCGCTCTTTATGAACCTCCAGGGCGAACGTCTTACCCGGCAGGGTTTATGGGTTATAATAAAGCATTATACAGAAGCAATAGGCATAAAGGAGAGGATAAGCCCCAGTACCCTTCGTCACTCCTTAGCGGTGCACAAGCTTCAGGAAGGGGCACGGCTAGAGGATATAAAGAAGCTCCTTGGACACTCCAGCGCAATAACCACCCTCATCTATAGCAGATTTGTCAGGGGAGGATAAAATGGCTGAGACCTTCTTCACCCTTACTGATTACCAAGTAGCAGCTGCTTTCCTGAAAGAGCGCATCGGGTCTGAGCCTCTCATAGGATTAATACTGGGTTCGGGGCTTAACCCCCTTGCTGAGGAAATCGAGAACCCCATCGCAATCCCTTACGATGAAGTCCCAGGATTTCCGGTAACAACGGTCGAAGGCCATATTGGGAGGATAATCTCCGGGCAGATGAGCGGGAGCCCTATCCTGGTGATGCAGGGGCGTGCCCATTATTATGAAGGCTATTCCATCCAGCAGGTGGTTTTCCCGGTGAAAGTTATGCAGCTTATGGGGGTAAAGGTCCTCAT
>DRAO01000180.1 GCA_011041825.1 Chloroflexota bacterium | reverse complement strand
CCTTTCTCATTTTGTTTGATGAGCATCCTTCGCTCAAGGGAGGTTAAAAAGGCTTTTTGAGGGTAATTTCTTGCACGGCGGCTTCGCCGCCGTGCAAGAAATTACTACTCTTTTTCCTCCCCAACTCCTGGGGTAGGTTTAACCCCGGAGTTTTTCACCCCCCTCGATTTTAGGAGGACTTGACAACTAAAACGTTTTCGTATATAATGTTGGACGAAAACGTTTTAGTAAGCGGCCCCGGAGGTGAGAAGTGCCGGTCACCATCAAGGATATCGCCCGAAAACTCGGCCTATCGGTTTCCACGGTCTCCAAAGCCCTTAACGATTACCCCGATATTGCCCCAGAAACACGGGAATTGGTGAAAAGAACCGCCCGCCGTATGGGTTATCAACCCAGCGCTGCTGCCCGCAGCTTGCGTACCCATAAAACCAACACCATCGGGCTTGTCTTCTGCCTCTTGGACCGCCACCTTACTGACCCTTATTACCTCGACCTCCTGGCCAGCATTGGCGAGGAATGCTCCCGACACGGCTTTGACCTCTTGCTCTCCGCTTATTCCAGCCGTGATATGGAACGTGCCGCCTATGAAAGGATGGTCGAAGGTCAGAAGGTTGATGGCATAATCCTCACGGGTACCCGCTATAAGGATGAGCGCATCGCTTACCTCAAGGAGAAGGGCTTCCCTTTCGTAGCCCTTGGTCGGTCGGAGAAAGACGGTGATTTCCCTTACGTTGATGTGGATGGGGCGAAAGGTGTCAGAGATGGAGTACAGCATCTCATTGACCAGGGATACAGGCGCATTGGCTTCATCGGTTTGCCCGAAGAGCTCATCTGTTCTGCGCATCGCTTCCAGGGTTATAAAATGGCTTTGGAAGAGAATGGCCTAAGCCTTGACCCTCACCTGGTAATCTATTGCCAGCATCTCACACAAGATGCTGGCTACCGAGCTATGCAACGCTTGCTTGAGCTTGATGAACCTCCCAATGCAGCTTTCATCTGTAGCGATGTGATGGCTCTAGGGGCGATGATGGCCGTGCAGGAGAGGGGCCTAACCGTAGGACAGGATTTCGGTATTGTTGGCTTCGATGACATCCCTATGGCCGCTCAACTTCAGCCCCCTTTGACTTCCGTGAGACAGCCGATATACGAGATTGGTACCCTCCTCTGCCGGATGTTAATTAAGCTCATTCAAGGTGAACCTCTGGATGAACTTCACATCGTCTTAGAGCCCACCCTTGTAATCCGGGAGTCGAGCAAAGCCCATCAACGTTGAGATCCCTCGGTGTCCTGGCACGATGTGTAGCAGGCAAATTCAAGGTGTCTTCATCGGGCGTTTTTATGGGCCGGAGAGACACCGGCAAATTGATTTTGGGAGGTAATGGTATGGGGAGGGCGATTTCCATAACTCCCAGGTTGCTGATATTCCAAAGATTCAGACGAGGGGCTCTAAGGGAGCAGGCTTTATGGGCTTACATTTTCCTTTCGGGGAGTTTGCTGGGGTTGCTTGTCTTCTGGGTGTTCCCGATAGTTGCCGCCTTCGGGTTAAGCTTTGTGAAATGGTCGCTGCTTTCCCCTCCTAAGTGGGCCGGGATAAGCAATTTCCGACGCCTGCTGAATGATCCATACTTCTGGAATGCCCTTAAGAACACCTTTTACTATGTAGCTGGTGTGATGCCAGGCATTGCTATTTCCCTCTTCCTTGCCGTCCTCCTCAATCAGGGCCTCAAGTTCACCACTTTCTACCGCACCATTTATTATCTGCCGACAATTACGATGTGGGTGGCCATCGCCCTGGTATGGAAATGGCTTTATAGCCCTCAGTATGGATTGGTCAATTGGGTATTAAGCCTGTTTGGAATCCACGGCCCTGCCTGGCTCAGCGATCCCAAATGGGCTATGCCAGCTCAAATCTTCGTCAGCTGGTGGAAGGGAGCGGGATACAATATGGTCATCTTCCTAGCCGGTTTGCAAGGTATCCCTCAGATTTACTACGAGGCTGCAGCTATAGATGGGGCCAATTGGTGGCAGAGGTTCCGCCACATCACCCTTCCTCTCCTTACCCCCACCATTTACTTCGTGGTGGTTATGACCTTCATCGGCTCCTTTGGAGTCTTCGCCCAGATTTACATTATGACCGAAGGAGGTCCTGGTCAGGCGACAACCACCATAATGTATTATCTTTACAATAACGCCTTCAAGTACTTCGACATTGGTTACGCCGATGTGCTTGCCATTGCCTTCTTCGTGATAGTCTTCATCTTCACCATCATCCAAGCCAAGCTGCAGGAACGGTGGGTGCATTATACGTAGTCCCGTGGGAATTTATGGCTCACAGGGGTTCACGAGGATTTTCGGGAGGAGGAATATGAGGGGTAAAAGGGGAGATCCGTATCAGCAAGTATCGGAGGCTTTGAAGCGAACCATCATCCACATAATATTGCTGGGTGGGGCAACTACTATGGTAGCCCCGTTCGTATGGATGATTTCCACTTCCCTGAAGACAAACTTGGAGGTGTTTCGCATACCGCCCACTTTCATCCCTGCTGTCCCTCAATGGCACAATTATTTGGAGATATTCAGGGTTGTCCCTTATGGCCGATGGTTCCTCAACAGCGTAATCATCACCGTCACTCAGACTGTGCTCTATCTCTTCGTAGCTTCTCTGGCAGGGTTCACATTTGCTCGCCTTCGCTTCCCGGGCCGTGACCTTATTTTCACCCTTTACCTTGCCACCTTGATGGTCCCGAGCGAGGTCACGCTCATCCCCAAGTTCATCTTGATGAAACAATTGCACCTGATAGATACCTACATTGCCGTGATACTGCCTGGGATCTTCAATGCCTACGGGGTTTTCCTCCTGCGGCAGTTCTTTATGACCCTCCCAGAGAGCCTGGAGGAGGCAGCTATTATTGATGGGGCTTCTTACTTCAGGATTTATTGGAACATAATCTTGCCCCTGGCTGGTCCAGCTCTGGCTACCCTGGGCATTTTCTCGTTCAGGGGGGCTTGGAATGACTTTATGTGGCCTCTCATCGTCATTAACTCCGAGGAGATGAAGCCTCTCAGCGTGGGATTGGCCAGCTTCCACGGCCTCTACGAGACCAACTGGCCTCATCTGATGGCCGCTTCAACCGTGGCCCTAATACCTATGATTATCGTCTTTGTCCTCGCCCAGAAGTATTTCGTGCGAGGCATTGCCCTGACCGGGCTGAAGGAAGGGTGATAAGGATTGGGTTGCTCAGCCTGGTGATTTATCACCAAGGTTTAGCCTGATGTTCAACATCAGGCAATGCTCAATGAGGGGTTCCGCCATTGAAGGTGAGATTAGATATCCTGTAAGGAGGGAGTGAGATGAAAAAGCTGATGATTACAGGGTTAATGGT
>DRAO01000097.1 GCA_011041825.1 Chloroflexota bacterium | reverse complement strand
GTCATCCTGGAGGAAAGGCAGGAAGGGCTTTTCCTCCGGCCCGCTGCGGCCTTCCCGGTGGAGATCTACACCCCTGAGCGCAAGGCGGAATTCCTGCTCAACAACGCCGTAACCCCCGAGGACTACCGCCGGGCGGTGGAAGAGGTCAGCAGGATGGGGCTTGCCCCCGAGAAGATCCCCCACGAAAAACCCCGGTAAATGCCGCCCGAGCAGGTCTTCCTTGATGCCAATATCCTCTTCTCTGCGGCCTACGGAAGGAGCAGCCACGTTCGCCTGTCGCAGCTCGACCGCGCCCTCGCCCTGGACCAGAGGATGGACGGCCACGACGAGGACGGGATAACCGAGGACGAGCGCCTCGGCCGCAAGGGGAAGAGACACTCCCCCAGACAGTTCCAGCAGGTCTGGGCCACCCAGGCGGCCAGGACCAGAAAGCGCCATAACCACCGGGAAGTGGCCCCGAAGGTGTTGGGCCATTACGTCGCCTCGATGACGAAGAAGGCCTGCTCCTGGGCGCTGAGAACCTCTTCCGCAGCGGCAAAAAGCGACTAATGTACACAATACAGAAACAAAAAGACAGAATAAGTGTCACTGAAAGGACGGCCCGGATCTGCCCTCCAGACCGCATAAAAAGCCGACTGCACGGGTGTGCAGTCGGGTGCACGGGTGTGCAACTCGGCAACCACGCGGCCTAAAGGGCAATTTCGAGCTAAATTTCGCCATACAAAAATCATGGTAAACTCACACAAAGTTGAGGAAAGAAGGTTTAGCAAGGAGGGTCGAGGGCGTTCAGGAAGAGCTCAGGCCCCTGTTGGAGGCCCTGACAAGCCCTCAGAACGGCCTCTGAGACCCTGGTAGATGTCCCAAATCGAGGGAGAACCGGCCCGGATCCCGGGAAAAGGCCCTCCGGCCAGGGAAACGGCCCACGAGAATGGCCTCTGAGCCGCCTCCCGGGCAGGGGGGCAATATCCAAGTACCCCCCTGATCCGGCCTCCGGCAGGAGAACGGTCCCACAGAAGGCTGCGGTCTCGCCCCCACCGTTGGGACCCTTCATGCTTTCCCCCTGGATGCTGAACGATGAAAATGGCCCTCAGAGCCGTTCTGCCAGCCGGGGGGATACTCAGGTATATCCCCCGGCTGGAGAAGCCGCTCAGAAGCGATTCTGGAAGGTCTATGTCCCCTCTTCAGCGGCCATCCCGGTCCTCCCTCACCATATCCACGGCATCGGCCCCCGTCCGCAGCCCCAGTTCCTTCACCCGCCGGTGGACTTCCTTTGGGTTGAGCCGGTCTCCCTGGATTGCCTCCTGGCGATCCTTCCTGGAGGCCTTGAGCAACCGGGTGGTAGATATGAAGCCGCTGTCCTTCCGGATGCTTCTGCGCAGGGCCCCGATCCGCTTCAGCAGTTCGATGAGTGAAGCCCCCTTAGCGCTCATGCCAGAGACATTATGGCTCACAAGCCCAAAAAGGGAAACGAACGACTTCGGAAAAAGCGGAGCGAGCCACCCGAAAATTTACATTTTCGGGTAGTTAGGGGCCCCTGGGGCCCGTTTCTGCTCCATCAAAGCAACATTCTACACAGCGATCCAGGGCGGTAGCCACCCGTTTTCTTTTAAAGTTTCCGGGTAGCTGTGGAGCTGATTCCCTGGCCCGGATTTTGCGAATGGCTAAAATATATTATTCGACGAATAGGGAAGGTTTAGCCTGAGGTCGTTTTAGCCTGCAAAACATCTATCCGCCGGCTTTTCGCCTGAGACCTTCCCCCTATTCGCCTTTTAGCCACCATTACCTACCAGCCAACTACCAGCTATCCCAAAAACTGTAACCGAAGTATAAAAAGTATTTTGCAACGGCCATCAAGAATATAGGATAAAAATGAGGGCTTAGGGTCTTCGCAGCGTGATCACTTTGCGGCGCAGGCAGTACTCATACCAATCCTTGCCCACTGGCGGAGGGTAATTCCACACGCCGGCAACACCCTTCAGTTCCTTCCTTATGCGTTGAAAGATGACTTCACCCTGGGAGTCCGCGTCCCGGCAAACGATGACGTCCCCTGCATACTTGTCAACAAGGTGCCGCAGGGTTATGAGCTGTTCACGGGACGGCGTACCATGGAGCACCACGCAATCAAGCTGATCAACCTCCGAAAGGAAGGCAAGAGCGTCCCTTACGCCCTCAAAAATCCCAAGCCGGGTGGGCTCAAGCTTCGACCACCAGGACACCCCACGGCGTCCGCTTATCCTCTTGCGGCCTTTGGGATCCCTGACAGCGACCCCACACAGCTGCACGCCGCCGTCAGGCTCAAGCAACACCATCGGGCACACGAGCTCACCACGACGGGTCATGATTATCCGCCCATCCCGGTAAAGCTTCTGATGCACTTCAAAAACCGCGATCCCGTGCACCTTGCGGAGCACGTTCTTTGCCTTCTCCCATCCGAGCCGATTCCGCCGCGGTATGAAGTCGTCAAGACTCGGGCCTGGTGACCTCTGGCTGTCTCTACCAGAGAGCGGCAGGATCCTCTCACGCAGAACACGCATCGCCCCTGCATAGTCTCCCCCCTGCACCTCCAGCTCGAAGTCAATTACCGAGCCGCCTTTACCAAGCCCGAAATCAAACCAGGTATTCGTCTCGGGGTAGATCACGAATGATGGATTTGTCTCTTCCCGCAGCGGGCTCCAGCAGTAAACCTTGTCTGGTGACCGCCAGGCGACCCGGAGGCCGTGAAACCTCAGCAGGTACTCTTCCAGGGGAAACGATTTTATGAGCCGAATCTCCTCATCGCGGCTCATCCTGGTCAATGGTCCTCACCTCCACGCTGTTCTCTTCGAGCCATTTCACAAAGTCCTCCCTTCTGTAAAAGACCCGCCGTCCCATCTTCAAAAACCGTGGCCCACGCCCCTGGCTGGCCAGCCTTGCCAGGGTCGAGGCAGTTACCACCCCGGGAAAAAGCCTTTCAGCCTCCGCCCTCGAGAAATACTCCGGAAGATTCTCCTTTGCCATCGTTGCACCTCCTTTTCTGGGAATTTCCGGAGGTGTAAATAGCGGCGAGAGCGGAAAATTTACGAAGCAGGAAGGGGATTACTGGGGAGGGATACGGCGCAGGAGCAGGGGTCAGGCCCTGTCGCTACTCTCAAGAGAATTGCTCGATCCTGCCGTGAGACTACGTTCAAGACCCGCCACAGCCTGCCTCTTTGCCTCCGGCAGAAGGTGCGAATAACGCTTCACCATCGCAAGGGTCCTGTGACCCATAAGCTCGGCAATTATGCTCAAGCTGGTCCCCTGGCTCGCAAGCAACGACGCAAAAGTGTGCCTCAATGTGTGAAACACCACCCTGTCACGTGGGTCAGTCACACCGTCATTTAACCCAAGCTCCTTAACAACCTGGGAG
>DRAO01000323.1 GCA_011041825.1 Chloroflexota bacterium | reverse complement strand
CCTACGCCTGCCCCCGTTGCCTTGACTGGCCGTATTGCTTTCCCTGTATTTGACCCCTCCAGGGGCACATACGACATTTACGTAGCCAATGCTGATGGCTCCAATATGCAGAGGGTGATTGACTACGCCAGCCAGCCCGCCCTCGGCCCTGATGGCACCAAAATTGCCTTCCGCCGTTGGAAGAGCGATGACCGTGGTGTTGAGGTTATGAACACCTATGGGGGCAACCGGAAACGGCTCACCAATTTCCTCGAGGATGGATTGCCCTCCTGGTCGCCTAACGGTCAGACGCTGGTCTTCTTCTCCCGTCGGGAGCCAGACCGCCAGGGCCGTATCTACCAGGTTAACCTGGATGGCGGACCGGATTGGGTGTTGAGGCGAGGTGGCAATGTGGTTTATGGGGAGTATCCAACCTGGATGCCTGATGGGCGCATCGTTTACAGGACTATAGCGCCCCAGATGGGACTGGCCCTGATGAATAATGACGGCTCCGGTTATGCCCTTATCTTACCCGATGGTTCGGCCACCGCTCCCGCCGTTTCCCCTGATGGCAGATACATCGCCTTTATGTCCCAACGAGATGGCAACTGGGAAATCTACCGGATTAACGTGGATGGCTCTGATCTGAAGAGGCTCACCAACAACGGGGCCAATGACGGCTTGCCCACCTGGTCACCCACTGGAAACTTGATCGCCTTTGTGTCCGACCGGGGCGGAGAGTGGGCCATCTGGGTGATGAATGCCGATGGGAGCAACCAACGCAAGCTGTTCACGATGCCTGGCCCTCCCGACGGCCAAGTTTTCGGAGAACCGGGTTATTCTTCCAGAGGATGGGTGGAGGAGCGCATCTCTTGGGGACCGTAAATCTCAGAAGTGGAGGGGAGATATGGTACGCCGAGTCTCTTTCGAGGAATATGTACGATTAGCCCTTAGCTATGCCGTTTATGAGCGGGATGAAGATGGCAAATGGACAGTCGAAGTGCCTATGTTACCCGGTTGTGTGACTTGGGGAGAAACTAGGGCAGAAGCCGTGGAAATGGCCGAGGATGCCATCAAGGGGTGGATTTTAACGGCTTTGCGCTTTGGGGATGAACTCCCGGTTATAGATGGAGCCATCCTCGATTATTCCATTGATGAACAGCTCGCCGAGGTAGCCTAATAATGCCTAAATTGCGACCGGAGAAGCCAGGAGAAGTCATTAGGAAACTACGTGCCTTAGGCTTTGAGGGGCCTTTCGGAGGTGGAAAACAATTTATATGCGGCACCCGCTCACGGGGATGAAAATCCCCATCCCGGTACACGGCGGACGAGATATACCTAGAGGAACATTACGTAAAATAATTCGCCTTGTAGGTATAACAACTAAAGAGTGGAGCGAATTATGAAGCGTCGCATTGTAGTTACCGGACTGGGAGCCGTAACACCGCTTGGCCTCACGGCGAAGGAAACCTGGCGAAACCTGGTGGAAGGCCGCTCAGGAGTGAGCCACATCACCCTTTTCGATGCCTCGGGGCTTCCCGTGCGCATCGCCGCTGAGGTCAAAGGCTTCGACCCTGAGGAGCACTTGCCTCCCAAAGAGGCCAAGCGGATGTCCCGGAATGCTCAGTTTGCGGTGGCAGCAGCTAAAGAGGCCCTCGAAGATGCCGGGGTACCCCTCCCTTATGGTGAACCGGAAAGGGTGGGCATCGCCATAGGGACGGGGGTAGGGGGAATGCGGGAGGCTGAATACTGGCACGCCTCCTATCGGGAGAAAGGCCTCCGTGGCCTCAAGCCTTACACCATCCTTACGATGCTCCCTAACCTGGCTTCCTTCTACGTAGCCCACCTTTTCGGTTTCCAGGGGCCATCGGCGGTGGTTTCCACTGCTTGCG
The DNA here is from genome assembly GCA_011041825.1 of Chloroflexota bacterium. Classification (GTDB taxonomy): domain Bacteria; phylum Chloroflexota; class Anaerolineae; order SpSt-600; family SpSt-600; genus HyVt-206. The sequence goes on along the minus strand of DRAO01000323.1, from coordinate 1,521 downwards.
CTGCGGGCACCCAAGCCATAGGAGAGGCCGTCCGCTTTATCAGAGATGGCCTGGCCGATATTGTTGTAGCCGGGGGTACTGAGGCCGCCATCTTCGAGATGAGCATCTGTGGGTTCCATATGATGAGAGCCCTATCTACCCGGAACGATGAACCTGAACGGGCATCCCGCCCCTTCGATGCCAGCAGGGATGGATTTGTAATGGGGGAAGGATGCGCCGTCCTGGTGCTGGAGGAAATGGAACACGCCTTGGCCCGTGGAGCCCACATTTACGCCGAAGTACTGGGCTTTGGCGCTTCCATTGATGCTTACCATATCGCTGCTCCCCAGCCCGAAGGAGAGATGGCCGCAATGAAATTGGCTTTGGAGGATGCGGGCCTTTCACCGGAAGCTGTGGATTACATCAATGCCCACGGCACTGCCACCATCATCGGTGACCCCATTGAGACCCAGGCCATCAAGCTTCTCTTCGGGGAAAGGGCCTATCAAATCCCCGTGAGCTCCACCAAGTCAATGACCGGGCATCTCCTGGGAGCAGCGGGGGCCCTGGAAGCCCTCATCACCGTGCTCACCGTCCATCACGGCATCATCCCCCCCACCATCAACTACGAGAACCCCGACCCTCAATGTGACCTGGACTACGTGCCTAACGAGGCCCGCCGGGCCGATGTGAAAGTGGCCCTCTCTAACTCCTTCGGCCTGGGAGGATTGAACGCCTGCCTGGTTATCGGCACTTCGGCCCCTCGGCACCTCAGCACCCAGGCATCCCGGCACCTCGGCACCTCCATCCTCGAAGCAGGTGGCATCGTGTTCTGGGGCGATAAAGTGGTGCTCAGGCGTAATCCCAAGGGACACTGGCTCTTCCCCAAAGGCCATATTGAGGAAGGTGAAAGCCTCGAAGACACCGCTATCCGGGAAGTAGCCGAGGAACTCGGCCTTAGAGCCCGCATCGTGGATAAGGCCGGAGTGGTGCATTTCTCCTATGGGGACGATGATTACGAAGTCCACTTCTTCCTGATGGAAGTGGAGGAACCCTTGCCAAACTGGCTTGCCCATAAAGGCAAGGATGCCTTCCTGCTGACACCACAGGAAGCGCTGGAGCGACTTAGCTTCCCGGATTACGCTGCCCTCCTGAAGCAATGCCTTCTCTCCCATAAACGATAAGCCGCCAGAGGGGTATCACAGTGAGCCTGGAGATTCACCTTTTGGGCCCAATGGGAATAAGTGTGGCTGGCCGGTCACTGCCCCTGCCTGCGACCCGTAAAGCCCAGTCCCTCCTGGCCTTCCTGGTCACCCACCGCCACCGACCTCACCTTCGTGAGCGATTGGCCGACCTTTTCTGGCCCAACCGACCCCGGGACAAGGCGCTCCATAGCCTCAGCACCGCCCTGTGGCACATCCGCCGCATCTTACCCCCCGGCGATTACATCCTGGCCGATGCCCAAACCATGCAGTTCAACCCCCAAAGCGATTTCTGGCTGGATACGGCGGAATTTGAGAGGCGAGTTGCGAGGGGCAAGGG
>DRAO01000419.1 GCA_011041825.1 Chloroflexota bacterium | reverse complement strand
CTCCTTATGTGATCAGGGTGGGGAGCGGGGAGTTTGAGGAGGGGGAGCTGGTAAAGGAACAGGGCTTCGAAGCTTTCACGCCCATTTTGGTATTCAACCGCTGCCACATAGCCGCCAGGCCGAAGGACATCGAACTGGCGCTGGAGGTTATGGTGCCCTACCATCACCTCATCGCCCCCAAGCCCGATTTGGCCTGGGATGAGGTGGAGAGGTTCAGGGGAAAGTGTGAGGTCAACGTGCCGGGTGTTTACAGGGTCAGGGTAACGTCAAAAGCTGTGGTTGAGGTGTATGCGGTTTGCGAACCATAGAGTATCTCCGTGCAGCAACCTCAGCCGCATGAAAATGCAAACATAGCCGTACTTTGAGGTCAGAGTTAGGATGCTGATTCTACTATCTGTGTGGCTTGTTGCTAACTTTGCCCCACATATTTTGGTCTTCTTCGTAAAGAAGAAGATTTGCTACCAGTTGAACACAATGTGGATAATGCTCACCGAAAGTTCGATTATGCTCCTTAACCTGTTATTGCCTGTGCTTGTTTTACTGCCTCGGAAAGACCATATTTTCCAGGGGTTAGGTTGGCGATGGGGCGGTTGGCATACGATGTGGATTGGCCTGATAGGATTCGTGGTGTTCATAGCCATTGCGCTTGTCAGCCAGAGGACAATTGGTGCCCCCCTGAGTTCGTCTGGGCGACAAATCAGTTCTCACGAGTTTATTATGACCTCGACCTTGCTCCTGGTGCTCACGCCTGCTGCCGAAGAGACGATGTTCAGGGGATACATTCAAACGGCACTTACCAGAAGCTATGGCGTGTGGATTGGCATCGGGGGCACAGCTTTGCTCTTTGGCTTGCGCCATCTGCCAATGGACCTTTACAACGGCATCGTTCAACGTGCTCCTTCATCGGCCTGGCTCTCCAGGATGCTTCAGCTCTACATCGGAGCCCTTCTCTTTGGAATCGTGCGCCATTGGGCGGGGTCAACCTGGGCATCCTGGATTATGCATGAAAGCATTATGATGGTGATTGTGGGCTTGAATTCTCGCTCGCTTTGCAAAGAGGGGGTTTCACCGCAATCCCTTCGAGGCGGGTGAAATGCTTGCGATTGAAAGTGTAAATGGTCTTTATCCCCTGGGCTTGCATCCAGGCGGCATTATAGGCGTCAATGAAATCCACGTTCTTCTCGGCATACCATATGATGGCCCGCAACACCAGCCCGCCATCCACGACCTGTAAGCCAGGGGTGTTCAAAATCGCCAGCACTTTCTCTTTGATGTCCTGCCGGGGGAGGTGATAGAACGATTCCAAAGTCCACACGATCTCGGCTATAACCAGGCCGTTGGTGACCAAGATTATCTCCCCGGTTGCCGCCTGGCGCAATAGGCGTTCGACGGCGTCGGCCTGCTCGGGGACATCGTTGGTGAGGTAGCGAAGAAACAGGTTGGTATCGGCGAAGAAACGCTCAGGCTTCATCTTTGACCACCTCGTGGGCGTGAGCTTTTACCACCTGTTGACGAATCGCTGTGAAATCCTGGGGAGCGGATACCGGGACACTGCCTCGCAGGTCGAATAAAGTCTTGGTCAGAGGCTGTAGGATGACTTCACCATTGCGGCGGATGAAGGTTACCCGGTCGCCTTCCCGGATGTTAAGCCAGCGGCGAACTTCACGGGGGATGGTTATCTGCCCACGACGTCCTACCTTAGCGATAATCATCTGGCTTGCCTCCATTTGACAGGCATTTTGCATAAAGTATGACACTATAGAGTATACACGGCTAATAGTAAATTGTCAAGCGAAAACTTGCTATTCCGCTGAGAAGACAAGCATTACTCTTACCCAAGCCGGTTTTGACGTGGAAGCAAAATTGGTTATAATAGCCATAGAGGCCATTATGCTGATATAGGGAGGTGGGAATTATGAGCTCGGTAAGTATCGCCGAGGTTAAACGCAGTATCTCGACCCTCGTCAACCGTGTGGCCTTCGGAGGCGAGCGCATTATCCTCACATCCAGAGGCAAGCCCAAGGCAGCCCTTATCAGCATCGAAGACTTGCGTAAACTGGAAAAGCTGGAAAAAGCGGAAAGCGCTCTCTATGCTGAGCGGAAAGCTGCTCTGGCAATGGCTAAAGCGGTGAGAGAAATGACCTTGGCCCGTCGTGGCGGAACCCCTTTCCCCGATGTCTCGGAAGAGATACGGCGATTACGGGAGGAGAGGAATGAGGAAATCACCGGTGTGCGTTGATGCCAGCTTGGCCCTCAAGCTGGTGATTGCCGAGGAAGATAGCCCTCTGGCGCATAGCCTGTGGGACACTTGGGTAGAGGAAGGGGTGGAAATCGTCTCCCCTCCCCTTTTCGCATTTGAAGGGGTTTCCGTAATACGGAACAAGGTCTATCGTGGCCTGGTGCCACCCGACGAAGGGGAGCTGATGTTCAAGGCTTTCTTTGCCCAGAAAGTGAAATTGCTCTACCCGGAAGGCTTGCACGAGAGGGCTTGGGAAATAGCCAAACGCTTCAACAGACCCCAGGCTTACGATAGTCATTACCTAGCTTTGGCAGAGATGCTCGGCTGCGAGTTCTGGACAGGGGACAAACGGCTGTACAACGCCGTCAAGGACAAGCTGCCCTGGGTCAAGTGGCTGGGCAATTACCAACCCCAGGAGGAGGCTGGCTAAGTTGACGCTTTCACTCTGTGAACTTCAATGCTTGAAAGGGCCAAGGCCTATAAGTGTGTCCCAAATTTGTCGGGGGAGGCCGGTTAACGAGGCGGATAATGGCCCTCACTTCCCGGCCCTCTCCCCCATTAGCCTCCATTTGCGCTCCGGCGATGGAGGAGGGAGTGCAACCCCCTCCCTTCTCCTGCCGCCCGAGAGGGCGAGCGGGAGAAGGGAGGGGGCAGGGGGAGGGATGAGGGCCACCTCAGCCCCTCGACGTTCCCGTGATACACCCAGGCCCATCGGCCCTTTCTCGGACTACGAAGGCAACCCCATCCTGACGCCGACTTCCGGCTTCGAGGCCAAGGCGGTGTATAACCCCGCCGTCGTGGTCGTAGACGGCGTCTTGTATATGCTCTACCGGGCCGAGGCGGGAGATGAGTGCACCGGTAGGATCGGGTTAGCCCGCAGCGAGGACGGCATCCACTTCACCCGCCACCCTGAACCGGTCATCGTGCCCGAATATGACTACGAGGCCGGGGGCTGCGAGGACCCTCGCCTCATTCGCATCGGCGACACTTTTTACCTGACCTACGTGGGCTGTCCCGGCAAAGGCCAGGGGTGTCACATCTGCCTAGCTACTTCGGAAGACCTGGTGCACTGGGAGAAGCACGACCCCATCCTGAGGCCCGTCCACCCCTGGGCCAGCCACCAGGCCAAAGCGGGGGCCATTTTGGCAGGGGCGACCGGCTGGTCGCCCCTACCT
>DRAO01000208.1 GCA_011041825.1 Chloroflexota bacterium | reverse complement strand
ATAAGGCTATCTACTCCGTGATATGTTATACCGCTGTCAGGGGAAAATTCAAGCCAGGGCGAAGGCGAAGAAATTCCTGCTTTCCATTGAAGAGGCCGATAGGCGCTATTGGAAATCCTTAGCTTCTCTCGGTTATCTGGATAAAAATGACCGTTCTCATCAACCAGGACCGTTATTCCAAGAGGCCTGACTTCCAAAGTAGGTGGGAGAGAACTGGTTACATCAATAAGTCCATATCCGCTATACTCATCCCATCCCGCCGGAGACAAATCCATCGCACTTGAGGTTATTAAATTTCTCACCTGTACGTTAGACAGGTCTGGCCTCATACTCCATATCAACGCTCCCAGGCCAGCAACGTGGGGCGTTGCCATAGAAGTGCCGCTGCTATAAGCATAACCTCCACCCCGGTAAGTGCTTATTATCCAATTACTCCCACCTCCCCCTGGAGCAGCCACCTCTACCTCGGGGCCATAATTGGAGTACCAGGTTACGCCATTATACTTGTTGGTGGCAGCCACGGCTATCACTTCCGGGTAAGCAGCCGGGTACATCACCTCATTTTTCCCATCGTTCCCGGTGGCAGCCACCAGGAGGCAGCCTTTGTTATACGCATAAGCCACAGCATCAGCCAGGGTCTGGGTTGACCCATATCCCCCCAAGCTCATATTCAGAACCTTGGCGTTATGCTCCACGGCATAGATGATAGCCGCCGCCACATCGCTATCCTTGCCATTCCCCTCGGCATCCAGCACCTTCAGGGGCATAATCTTTGCCCCCCAGGCTACCCCGGCTACCCCCTGGCCGTTATTACCCAAAGCGGCTGCTATCCCCGCCACGTGAGTGCCGTGCCCATGGTCATCATCGGGTGGCAGAGCGGGGGTGATAAAGTTCTTGCCGGGGACGATTTTCCCCAAAAACTCAGGATGGTCCAGGTCCACCCCGGTATCTATTATGGCTATTATCACATCCGGAGAACCGGTGGTTACATCCCAGGCCTTATGAGCCTTTATTTTGACCATATTCCATTGGAAGTCCCAATAATAATCGTTGGGGGTGAACAGGGCTTTCACCCGGCGGTCATACTCGGCATATTCGATGAAGGGTTCCGCCTCCAGGCGCTTAATCCATACCTCCTCTTCGCCAGGAGGGACTGCCAGGATTTTAACGTTGAGCTTCTCTATTTCCCCAATGACCTTTACCTCAGGGCTTGAGAGCACGGAGGAAAGCAAGGTTTCGGGCGTACCAGGCTTCAGCTTTATGAGCACCCGTCCCGGGACGATGCTTTCCCTCTCCGCATACCCGGAATTCACCAAACATATCAGGCCCACCATCAGGGAGAAAGCGGTAACGAACAGCAGGATTGAGGGTTTGATGGAATGCTTCGACCTCATAAACATCAACCTCCTCATCTTGAAGCTGCCTCTTAGCAATGGCAAGAGGTTGAGAGCATACTTTGCCGGGCAGCGGTGAAGCCGTTGCCCGGCAAAAACCTTTCGTTTGCTTCAAGAGTTCATCGTCTTCGAGCTAAGCTCAATCCGGTTGGGAGGCTTTCCTTATGTAAGTGAGAAAGGCTGTCAGGCATCCGGGCGGGGGAGGAGGCGGCGGTGACGGAGGGGTTTCCCCCGTATATGCTGAGAAAGCATCACCCCGTCCAGCCCCCTGAACATTGGGGTCTAGATGCAAATCCAGGGCTGTGCTCATTATTTTCTCCTTCACCTGAGAGGGGGTAAGCTCGGGTTGAGCCGAGAGAAGCAAGGCCACCACCCCAGAAGCATGAGGGGTAGCCATACTGGTGCCGCTGGCAGAAGTGTAATGCTCATTCAGGGGATGGCCCATAGAGGTGCCCTGGGCCCGGCAGGCGATGATGTTCACCCCCGGGAACACGATGTCCGGCTTGGTCCGCCCGTCGCTGGTAGGCCCTCGGGAGGAGAAATCAGCCACCTGGTCCTCGTCGTTCGAGGCCCCCACGGTGATGACCTTGCGGGCACATCCGGGGCTCCCTATCGTGCCTGAGGAAGGCCCCATATTCCCCGCCGCCACACATACCGCTATGCCTCTGTCAACGGCAGCATCGCACATTGTCGAAAGGGCATCTGTGCCATCGCAGGGGCCAGGGGCACCAAGCGAGAGGTTGATGACCTGGACGCCCTGTTCCACCGCCCACTCTATCCCCGCCATCACATCGCTCATCATCCCCGAGCCGTCAGCCCGGAGGACCTTGGCGCTATAGAGCAGGGCCTCAGGGGCCACTCCCCTGTATTTGCCCCTGCTGGCAGCTCCGCTTCCCGCAATGATGCTGGCTACGTGGGTGCCATGCCCGTGATCATCCCGCCCATCACCTCCCACGAAGCTGGTATAGGCTGCGATGCGCCCTGCAAAGTCCGGGTGGTCGGGGTCAATCCCGGTGTCTATCACAGCTACTTTGACCCCCTGGCCGGTGTATCCGGCCTCCCACACCTTTGGAGCCCTTATGAGGGGGACCGAAGTATCCAGCCAGGCCTGCACAGGCAGGTCAAGCCATATCTTCTCCACCCGGGGGTCAGCCTCCAGGGCTTCGAGGTCAGCGACTTTGAGCTTGGCGGCGCTGGCGGGAACCAGCCGGAAGTGCCGCAGAACCCGGATGCGCAATCTTGAGAGAAGGCGTTCGGCGAATTGTGTCAGGGCTTCGTAATCAACCGGGGGCCAGGCGGCCACGCTTATATCTCCTATTAATCCCTCGGCCAATAGGGATTCGTGGCTGTATTTGATTATCACAGGGATTTCCTCAGCGGGGGCCCTGGTAGCAAGTTCAATTTCCAGTTCCACAGACCTCTTAGCAGGGCTCATTTTCCTCTCTCCTTGTGCTGGATTAGAAGATGGTCACCGTTTTATCCTCTTCTACCGCCTCTACCCAGGGCTCATCCCAGAGCTTAAGGGCATCTTGGGCCTTTCCTCTTACAGCGACGGCTTTCAGCAGGGTAAACTGCCTTCTGACCCTGAGGCCCATCTGCTCCAGTTTAGAGATATATTCGGAAGGGGCGGCCCTGATGCGTACTATCAGGTCAACCTCCTGGGAACCTAGAGAGCGCAACTTCTCAGCCAGGCTTGCCTCGCACATAGTCCTCTCCTCTCTATTGTCCTTTGCAGGATTTAGTAGAAAACCGCTCTTTACAACATAAAGCAGGGAATGCAGGGGGCACGGGGGTGTCCCCCTGAAATTTCCTCGCTGATTCAATCAACATTATACCATTTGGAGAGCTTCGCTGCAACTTCGTAAGAAAAGAGGGTGTTGAAAAAGTGCCACACTGTTCTTGCTCAAATGGTTCCCTCCGGCGAGGGCAGGTTAAAAAGCATTTTTTGAAGTGTTTTCTCGTGCGGGGGCTTCGCCCCCGCACGAGAAAACACCCCTTTTTTCTATCCCTAGCCTGCGGAGT
>DRAO01000504.1 GCA_011041825.1 Chloroflexota bacterium | reverse complement strand
GGGGCGGATTAAACGGGCTGAAACTCCGCCGACACAAGGTCGGCGGTATCTTGAAAACTCCCCCTGGAGGGGCAAGTCAGATACCCCCGCCCTTGTGGCGGGGGAGCATCAGGGATTTGCTGAACCTGGCACCTCGTGTGCCGGGGGTTAAAGACCTACTAAACTGATACAGACTCGGAGAAAAGGCTGCGCATTTGCAAAAGGGATGAAGATATTGTAAAATTATTACGTCAAGCTTCGGAGGCATAGGATGTGTTAAGCCTCAAATCCATCCTGCCCTCTCTCCTCCAAGCATAAGGTATTAGCGAGTCCTCCGGCCATTAGCCAAGAGCAGTTTACAGCCGTTGGGAAAATCTTTTTTTAGTGGGAGGGAGGTTATGGGAACCAAGAGAATAGCTCTGAGGGTCCTAGCAGTCTTCCTGCTGCTGGGGCTGCTGTGGGCAGGCTCTGGATGTAAGCCTGCTGCCACCCCGACCCCGGCCCCCGCAGAGACTCCCAAGCCCGCTGCCAAGGAAATCGTAATCGGCGCCATCTACCCCTTGAGCGGTGCTCTGGCTCCTACCGGTGAACTGTTGCGGGCCGGCGTGGAATTGGCCGAAGAAATTATCAATGGCAAATATCCCGACCTCAACATCCCCCTTGCCGCTGAAGAGGGCCTTCCCAACCTGGGTGGGGCTAAAATCAAAGTCATCTTCGCCGACCACGAAGCTTCTCCCGAGAAAGGGATGAGTGAGGCCGAGCGGCTCATCACCGAGGAGAAAGTTGTGGCCCTCATCGGCTGCTACAACAGCTCTGTCACCGCCACCGCCAGCGAGGTCGCCGAGAGGTATAAAATCCCCTTCGTGAACGGCTCCTCTACCTCGCCGGTGCTCCACACCAGGGGCTTAAAATACTTCTTCCGCACCACCCCTCACGACCAGACCTTTGCCGAGAACTTCTTCCAGTTCCTGAAGGACCTCAAGGAGGAGAAAGGCATCGAGGTCAAGAAGATCGCCCTGGTCTACGAGGACACCCTCTGGGGTTCCGACGTGGGCAAGGCCGAGAAGGAACTGGCCGAGAAGTACGGCTATGAGGTGGTGGCCGACATCACTTACAAGCATAAGACCTCCGAGGTGACCAGCGAGGTGCTGAAGCTCAAGGGGGCCAACCCCGATGTGGTGATGATGGCCTCCTACATCTCCGATGCCATCCTCTATCAGAAGACCTTCAAGGAGATGGACTTCAACCCACCGGCCATTCTGGCTATGGATGCTGGCCACAGCGACCCCTCCTTCGTGGGCACTCTGGGCGATGATGCCAACTACGTGCTGAGCCGAGAGGTGTGGGCGCTTGACTTGGCCGGGCGCAAGCCGATGGTCAAGACCATCAATGATATGTTCAAGGAGCGCACCGGCAAGAATATGGACGGCGGCTCGGCCCGCACTTTCACCGCTTTGATCGTCCTGGCCGATGCCATCAACCGGGCTGGCTCCACCGACCCCGAGGCCATCCGCAAGGCCCTGGCCGAGACGGACATCTCCAGCGACCGTCTCATTATGCCCTGGGAGGGCATCAAGTTTGACCCCGAGACCGGCCAGAACCCCCTTGGGCGAGGCATCATCGTCCAGATTCAGAATCAGAAGTACGTGACCGTCTGGCCCTTTGACCTGGCTGCTGCCGAAGTCATCTGGCCGATGCCCAAGTGGAGTGAGCGCTAAGCACTGGCATTTTAGGGCGGCGGCATTGCCGCCGCCCTAAAATATTCCCAACCCCGGAGGTGCAAGGTGTCCCCAGGGATGACTTTGTTTTCCCAGGTCTTGATCAACGGCCTTTTGATAGGCTTCGTTTTCTCCCTTATAGCTGTGGGCCTGACCCTGATCTTCGGCGTGGTGGACATCGTCAACTTCGCTCACGGCGAGTTCCTTATGTTAGCTATGTACGCTGCCTTCTGGTTGTACCACCTCTTCTCTTTAGACCCGACTGTTTCCTTGCCTTTATGCACCCTGTTCTTATTTTTCATAGGGGTTGTAACCTATAAGTTAATCATAAGCCGCATCCTCGATGCCCCTATGCTGGCCCAGATTTTCTCCACTTTCGGCCTGATGGTTTTCCTCCGCAACCTGGCTCACTTCCTGTGGAGCTCCGATTATAGGATGATTAAGGAGCCTCTGATAAAAGGCCGGATCGAGGTGTTTGGGCTCTTCATCAGCATCCCCCAACTGGTAGCCGCCGTCGGGGCGCTGATAACCACCGGCCTGGTCTACTGGTTTGTGACCAGGACGGAGACGGGCAGGGCCCTTCAGGCCACCGCCGAGGATAAGGAAGCCGCCGCCCTGATGGGCATAAACAGCGACCGTATGTACACGCTGGCCTGGGGCATCGGCGCTGCCTCGGTGGGCGTGGCTGGGGCTTTGCTCTCCAACTTTTACTTCATCTTCCCCGAAGTCGGTGACATCTTCGTCCTCACGGCTTACGTTGTGGTCGCCTTGGGAGGCTTCGGAAGCATCCCCGGAGCCTTCATCGCAGGCATCATCATAGGGCTGGTTCAGGTCCTGGGAGGATATTTCCTCTCGCCTGCCCTGAAGATGATCATCGTTTACCTGATATACCTGCTGGTGGTGGTGCTGAGGCCCCAGGGCCTTATGGGCAGGTGGTAAAATCACTCAAAGGGGGAACAAATGGTTGCACGGATTGCTCGCTGGCGAGTCGCCTGGCCTGTGTGGGCAGGAGCTGCGCTCCTCGGGATACTGCTGCTGGTGTTTCCTCTTCTGACGACACGTCCTTTCCCCATCCACGTTATGATCCTGATTTTCCTCTATGCCCTTCTGAGCCAGGCCTGGAATCTGATAGGAGGTTACGCAGGCCAGGTCTCCCTGGGTCACGCTATGTTCTTCGGCATAGGGGCATATACTTCCACAGTGCTGGCCATACGCTGGCACATCAACCCCTGGCTGGGGATGATAGCCGGGGGGATTATGGCCGTGCTCCTTTCCATAATCATCGGCTACCCCTGCTTCCGGCTCAAAGGGCACTACTTCGCCATAGCCACCATCGCTGCCGGAGAAATCATCTACACCCTCTTCGTCAACTGGGAGTGGGTGGGAGGTGCCCGGGGGCTTTTCGTGCCAATGCAACCCGAATCCCTGGTCAACTTCCAGTTCCACTCCACCAAGGTCCCGTACTATTACATTATCCTGGTTTTGGCAGCCATTTCCTTCGTGGTCACCTACTGGCTTGAGCGCAACCGCCCGGGCTATTATATGCGGGCCATAAAAGAGGACATAGATGCCGCCAGGAGCCTGGGCATAGATGCCACCAAGTACAAGATGCTGGCGATGATGATAAGCGCCTTCTTCACCGCCATCGGCGGCACTTTCTACGCCCAGTACGTGCTCTACATTGACCCCGATAGCGTCCTGCCCCTGGCCCTTTCCATCCG
>DRAO01000062.1 GCA_011041825.1 Chloroflexota bacterium | reverse complement strand
GTGTCCCCCCGAAATTCCCTCCCTTAATTAACCTGGGGAATAGTTCCCCCTTTGTATGGACTTGTGCAAAAGACTATAAATCTTGGGAGGCCTGAATGATAGCCGCAAAGCTGGTGAGAAAGGCAATCGAAGGAGCACGCTGGTACGGTGCCGAATGGTACATCACCGTAGCGGGAGGGGTCATATTAGTGCTTGTCTTCCTGATGACCATATTTGCCCCCCTTTTGGCCCCGTACAATCCCATCAAATCGGCGGGGAAACCTTTCCTGCCCCCCGGCGGCGAGTTCATCCTCGGCACTGACCACCTGGGCCGGGATATATTGAGCCGCATCATCTACGGGTCCCGGGTGGTACTTATGGTGGCCTTCCTGTCAGCCCTCTTTTCGGCGCTGGTGGGAATCCCCTTTGGACTTATATCCGGATTTGTAGGCGGCTTTTTCGACCGCACGCTCTCACTGATTATGGATAGCATTTATTCCTTCCCGGGCTTAATCCTGGCCATAGCAATGGCTGCTATGTTAGGGCCGGGGGTCCTCAACATCTCCATCGCCATAGCAGTGGTTTACATCCCCACCTACTTCCGTATGGTGCGGGGACAGGTTCTCTCGGTTAAGGAGGAACTCTACGTCGAAGCTGCCAGGAGCCTGGGGGCGAAGGCTGGCACCATCCTCTGGCAATACATCTTCCCCAACGTCATCCCTTCGGTGGTGGTGGTGTTCTCGATGAACATCGCCGATGCCATCCTTACCGAAGCCGGGCTTAGCTTCCTGGGGTTAGGACTGCCCCCACCTACACCGGACTGGGGGTTCGACCTCTCCAAAGGCAAAGACTTCCTCCCCCGAGGCTACTGGTGGCTCATAACCTTCCCAGGGGCGATGATCAGCTTGGTGACCCTGGGCTTCAGCCTCTTCGGCGAGGGCCTTAACGAAATCCTCAACCCCAGACTGGCGGAGAGTTAAACGATGTCAGAGAACATCTTAACGGTGAAAAACCTCAAGGTGCTCTACGCCACCCGTGCCGGGTTGGTGAAGGCGGTAGATAATGTAAGCTTAGAGGTGAGAAGGGGAGAGGTGCTGGGCCTGGTAGGTGAATCGGGCTGTGGGAAATCAACCCTGGGCCTTTCCATCCTGAGGCTCATTCCTCCTCCAGGCAAAATCACCGATGGTCAAATCTTCTTCAACGGGGAGGATTTGCTGGCGAAAACCGAGGAGGAGATGCGTTCCATCCGAGGCAAGCACATAGCAATGGTCTTCCAAGACCCTATGACTTCCCTTGACCCCCTCTTCCGCATCGGCGACCAGATGGTGGAGACCATCCTCACCCATGAGAAGGGCACATCCAAGAAGGAAGCCCGAGAGAGGGCTATGGAGATATTGATGAAGCTAGGCATCGGCTCTGAGCGATTTGACGATTACCCCCATCAACTCAGCGGCGGGATGCGCCAGCGGGTGATGATAGGGCTGGCCCTCCTCCTCAACCCCGACCTCCTCATAGCTGATGAGCCAACCACGGCCCTGGATGTTATCGTAGAGGCTCAGATACTCGACCTGCTCAAAGACCTGCGCAAGACCTACAACATCACCCTCATCCTCATCACCCATAATATGGGGGTGGTGGCTCAACTGGCCGACCGGGTGGCTGTGATGTACGCTGGGAAGTTGGTTGAGGTGGGTGAAGCTATGGATGTCTTCTACACCCCCCTCCACCCTTACACGGAGGGCCTCTTGCGCTCGATCCCTAACATCAGCCTGGAGCATCACAAACTGGAGACAATGCCTGGCTCTCCACCGGATTTGATAACACCACCCCCGGGTTGCCGGTTCCACCCTCGATGCCCCTACGTGATGGAAATCTGTTCCCGAGAGGAACCGCCCCTCAAGAGCCTCGAAGAGGGGCATCTGGTAGCCTGCTGGAAATATGCTTAGCAAGGGGGGATAATGGAGCAAGGATTCGTCCAGGTCCAAGGGCTTAAGAAATGGTTCCCCGTTCAGAAAAGCTTCGTCGAGACATTGCTGGCCCGGCGCATTGATTACGTGCGGGCGGTAGATGGGGTGGATTTCAGCATAAGGCGGGGCGAAGTCTTCGGGCTGGCCGGGGAAAGCGGCAGTGGCAAAACAACCACTGGCCGCCTTATCCTCAGGCTGGAGGAGCCCACCGCAGGCCAGATCCGCTTTGACGGCATTGACATCCTCTCGCTGAGCAGCGAAGAGATGCGAAAGCTCCGCCGCCGGATGCAGATAGTCTTCCAAGACCCCTATGCATCCCTCAACCCCAGGATGAAAATTGGCGATGCCATCGGGCATGGCCTGGAAATCCAGGGCATTGCTACCGGGGAAGAGAAGAGGGAAATGGTCATAGATATTATGCAAAAGGTAGGCCTCACCCCTGCGGAAATCCTCTATGAGAAGTACCCCCATCAACTCAGCGGAGGACAGAGGCAAAGGGCGGTGATTGCACGTGCCCTGGTGTTGCATCCCGACTTCGTGGTAGCTGACGAACCCATCGCAATGGCCGATGTCTCGGTCAGAGCTTTGCTCCTGGAGCTTATGCTCAAGCTTAAGGAAGAATTTAACCTCACTTACCTCTTCATCACCCACGATTTATCCACGGCCAAGTACATCTGCGACCGCATCGCCATAATGTACCTGGGTAAGATTGTGGAGATGGGGCCGCTGAAGGAGGTTTTTGGCAATCCGTTGCACCCTTACACCCAGGCCCTTCTGGCTGCCGTGCCTGTCCCTGACCCGAAACGGCGCAGGGAAAAGCCAATGCCTAAGGGGGAAATCCCCAGTCCCATCAACCCTCCCCCTGGCTGCCGTTTCCATCCCCGTTGCCCTTATGCAATGGAAAGATGCAAGGAGGAAGAGCCCTCCCTGAAGGAGGAAGGAGGACATTACGTGGCCTGCTTCCTCCACCATTAAGCAACCGACACCTTTAGGTGGGAGGAGATTCTCTTATGGAATTGAGGGCTTTCTTGGATTTGCTGCGGGAGAAAGGTCAACTCACCGTTGTGGAGAAATCGGTTTCACCGCACCTGGAGATGGCCCGCTTCATCGCTGCCCACGAATGCGAAGCCCTGCTCTTCACCGAGGTCCCTGGATACGAGGGCTATGTGGTTTCAGGCATCTGCTCCCGAAGGGATTTCTTCGCCCTTGCCCTGGGGGTAAAAACCAGCGAACTCATCCCCACCCTGACCCAGGCTATGGAAAACCTCCGGCCTCCCCCTGTTGTGAGCAACCCGCCCTGCCAGGAAGTGATTGAAGACGAAGTGGACCTCACCCGCCTCCCCATCCTCAAACACCTCCCGGATGATGGCGGTCCTTATGTGACCGCAGGGGTGGCGATCATCAAGGACCCGGACTATGGGCGCAATATGTGCTTTCACCGCTTGATGTTGCTGGACAAGCGCCGGTTTACCGCCCG
>DRAO01000226.1 GCA_011041825.1 Chloroflexota bacterium | reverse complement strand
AGGGGGAACTATTCCCCAGGGTAATTAAGGGAGGGAATTTCGGGGGGACACCCCCCGTGCCCCCGGCAGGGGGCTTCCACCCCCCGCACCCCTCGTTTAATAGCGTATCCTCGGGTCTAAGTAAGCGTAGATGATGTCCACCAGCAGGCTGACTCCGGCAACCAGCAGGGCGAAGAAAACCACTGCGCCCTGGACGGAGGGGAAATCCCGGTATTCAATCCGCTCCACCAGGAACCGTCCCATCCCCGGCCAGGAGAAGGTGGTTTCGGTAAGCACAGCCCCGGCCAAGAGGAGGGCAAACTGGAGCCCCATCATCGTGAGGATGGGGATGAAAGCGTTCTTGAGGGCGTGCTTGTAGACCACCACCCTTTCCGAGAGGCCCCTTGCCCTGGCCGCTTTAATGTAATCTTGCTGGAGCACCTCCAGCATATTTGCCCTCGTGAGGCGGGTGAAAATCCCCGAAAGCACCAGCCCTAAGGTGATGGAGGGCAAAGCCAGGTGCTTAAGGGCACTGAGCAGGCTGCTCCAATTGCGGGTTATGAGGCTATCGAGGATGTAAAGCCCGGTGATGTGCTCGGGCTTCATCTTTACCCCTATCCGCCCTGCCACCGGGAACCACCGGAGGTAAACGCCGAAGATAAGCTGAAGTATCATCCCAAGCCAGAAGATGGGGATTGAGTACACGATGATGCTGTAGAGCCGCAGCCCATAATCGGCGATGCTCTTGCGCTTGTGGGCGGCATAGGCCCCCGTGAAGACCCCTATCACGATGGCCACCAGCATCCCCCCGATGGTGAGCTCCACCGTAGCCGGAAAGTGCTCGGCTATCTCAACCTTTACTGGCCTCTTGCCCCATATCATAGACCGCCCCAGGTCTCCCCGGACCAGTTGGCTCAGGTAATCAAAGTACTGGACTATCAGGGGCTTGTTCAGGCCCAATTGCTCTCGGAGGAGCTCTATCTGCTTCTGGGGGGCGTGGGCACCCAGGATTGCGGCAGCAGGGTCACCAGGCATAACCCGCAGAACGATGAAGACCACCGTGAGGAGGATGAGGAGCATAGGGATGGTGAGGAGAACCCTGGTTATGATATATGCACGTAGGGAACCCATATAACCTCCAGAGGGAAAGTAGTGTCCTGCCAGGTAGCGGCAGCGTCGTCATTCAACAGGGCGTCCTTCCTAACCTAGTCCATTATAACCAAAAAGGGGCTTCGGCGCAAGGGTTTAACCTTAGCCCCGAAGCCCCTCTGTTCCCTTCCCTATGCATCGCCCTTGATTAGAGGGTTATTCCTTGTAGACCAGGTAATAGCGGAACAGGATGGTCGGGTCAAGGACGATGCCCTTGACGTTCTTCTGAGCGCCGATGATGAGCTTACCCTGGAACATCGGGATGGTGGGAATCTCCTCGGCGTAGAGCTTCTGGATTTCCTCGTAGAGCTTGGTGCGCTCCTTGGGGTCCACGGTGGTCTGGGCCTTCTCCAGAAGTTCATCCATCTTGGGGTTGGAGTAGAAGATGCCCATATCAGCGCTGCCGTCGGTGGAGGCGAACGGTGAGAGATAGTCGTCGGGGTCAATGTAGTCAGGATACCAGCCGAGGAGGAAGACGGGCATACTGCCTTCGCCCATATAGTCAATGTAGGTAGCCCACTCGGCGCTCTGGAGGTTGACCTTGATCACCCCGGTCTCCTCGAGGGCCTCCTTCAGCACCGCCGCCACATCGGCCTCGGTGTCACCGTAGTGGGTGGGCGTCCACCAGAGGTCCATCTCAAGCGGGTTGTCCTCGGTGAAGCCAGCCTCAGCGAGGAGCTCCTTGGCCTTTTCGATGTTGTGTTCGCCGTAGGCGTCCTTGAAGGCGTCAATGTGGCTCCACATACCCATCGGAACCATCGAGTAGAGCGGGGCCACAGTGCCAAGGAACACCTTCTCGACGATGGCATTGCGGTCTATGGCGGCAGCTATGGCCTGGCGCACCTTGGGATTATCAAATGGAGGCGTGGTCACGTTGAAGCAGATGTAGCGGATGTAAGCACCAGGCACCTCGATGATTTGGAGGTTCGGGTTGGCCCTGAGGTCCTCAATGTCAGCCGGGTTCAAGGTCTTCCAGGCCACATCAATCTCGCCGTTCTCCAAGGCTAGCCTCATTGTGGTGGCATCGGCGAAGTAGCGGACGACCACCGACTTGGCCTCGGGAGGATCGCCGTAGTAGTTGGGGTTGGCTTCCAGGTCAACTTCCACATCCTTGGTCCAGCTGGTGACCATATACTTGCCGCTGCTCACGATTTCCTCGGGGAAGGAGTTGAAGGAATCGGGCGGGTAGGTTTTCTCGCTGACGGGGAAGTAAGGCACGGTCGCCACCAGGGCGGGGAAGAAGGCCACCGGGTTCTTGAGGACGAACTTGACGGTCAGTTCATCCACCACTTCCACGTGGTCCACGAAGCTGGTCACCAGCCAGGAGGGGTCACCTTCCAGCTTCATCACCCGGTCAATGGAGTACTTCACCGTCTCGGCAGTGATGGGTGAACCGTCGCTGAACTTGAGGCCGGGGCGGAGCTTGAAGGTGTACTCCAGGCCATCTTCGCTGACCTCGGGCATTGATTCGGCCAGGCCGGGGATGAGTTCGGTGGTGCCAGGCTTGTACTTCAGCAGCCCCTCGTTGATGTTGGAGAGGATCTCCCAGGAGTGGAAGTCATAGGAGTTGGCCGGGTCAAGGTCAGCAATCTTGTCGGTGGTGCCGATGATGATGGTCTGCTCCCTGGGCTTCTCCACCTTCTTGGGGCCGTACCACTTGTCCATCAACTGGTCGAGAATCCCCTTCTCCTTGACGGCCTTGAGGCCCTTGTTGATGAGGTCCAGGAGTTCCTTGTTGCCCTTCTTAACCACGATGCCGTAGTATTCCTCGGTGAAGGGCTTTCCGACGGCCTTAATCTTGTCAGGGTACTTGGCCACAAAGCCCAAGGTCAGGGGGCTATCGGCAACCACCGCATCAATCCGGCCTTCCATCAGGTCCATAAAGGCCAGGTCAATGGTATCGTATTCCTTGAGGGTGGCCCCTTCTATCTTCTGAATCTCAAAGGCGCCGGTGGTGCCAATCTGAGCTCCGGCCACCTTGCCCTTCAGGTCAGCGGGGCCTTTGATGTCCTGGTTGTCAATGCGGACAGCGATGAGCTGGCCGGCGTTGAAGTAGGGCTCGGAGAAGTCGTACTTCTTCTTGCGCTCATCGGTGATGGTGACCGAGGAGATAATAGCATCGTATTCACCCGCCTCCAGCCCGGCGAAGATGCCATCCCAAGCCACGTTCTTGAATTCCACCTCGAACCCCGCTTCCTTTGCGATGGCTTTCATCAGGTCAATGTCGAAGCCTACAATCTCCTTGGTTTTCTCATCAATGAATTCCGCCGGGGGCCAGGTGGCATCAGTGGCTACCACTATCT
>DRAO01000083.1 GCA_011041825.1 Chloroflexota bacterium | reverse complement strand
TGATGATTTGTTAGCAATGGCCGAAGCTATTGAAGAAAGTTGCGAGAGGTAAGTACTATGCCTGACTTCGAGCCTATAATCGTGGCTTTTACCTGCCACTATTGCGCCTATGCAGCAGCAGACCTGGCCGGGGTGATGCGACTCCAGTACCCGCCTAACATCCGCATCATCAAAATACCCTGCACCGGCAAAGTGGACATCCGCCACATACTCCTGGCCTTCGAGAAAGGAGCCGACGGCGTCTTTGTGGCCGGGTGTCGCATAGGGGACTGCCACCTCGAGGACGGGAACATCAAAGCCACCCGGCGGGTCAAGTACGCCAAAAAGCTGCTGGACGAAGTCGGCATCGGCGGGGAGCGGCTGGAGATGTTCTATATGTCCTCGGCAGAAGGCCGCCGCTTCGCCGAAGTCGCCGCCGAGATGACTGAGAGGATTAAGAAGCTGGGGCCTAATCCTCTCAGAAATGGGAAGCAATCCAACGATTCAAGATTCGCAGATTCCTGATTCGCTATTCGCCATTCGCTCATTCGCACATTCTTTATCGGAGGAGAACGATGATAATCGCTGAGCGGAAGCCTTTTGAAGAAATCAAAGCGATGGTGGCGCCTTACAACCGCATCCTCATCCTGGGATGCGGCACCTGCGTGACGGTGGACTTCTCCGGAGGCGAGAAGCAGGTGGGGATACTGGCCTCGGAGCTGCGGATGGCCCGCAAGCTCGAAGGCAGGCCCATCGAGACGGTCGAGTTCACCGTCCAGCGCCAGTGCGAGTGGGAGTTCATAGACCCCATCGCCGAGATAGTCAAGGGCGTGGATGCGGTGCTCTCGATGGCCTGTGGGGTGGGTGTGCAGGCTATGGCCGAGCGTTACCCCGACAAGGTCATCCTCCCCGCCCTGAACACCAAGTTTATGGGGATGCCCATCGAGGCGGGGGTCTTCGTCGAGCGGTGCGCTGGGTGCGGGAACTGCATCCTGGCCCTTACCGGCGGGATTTGCCCCATCGCCCGGTGCTCCAAGAGCCTGCTCAACGGCCCTTGCGGTGGGTCGCAAAACGGCAAGTGCGAGGTCAACCCCGACATTGACTGCGCCTGGCAGCTCATCTACGATAAGCTCAAGGCTCAAGGCAGATTGGATGCGCTCTTAGAGATAATGGAACCCAAGGACTGGCGTCCTGCCGGTGGTGCGGGACCGAGGAAGATAGTCAGGGAAGAGGTGAGATTAGAAACTTTGGATGTTTAAGCATTTGTTAGGCGGTCCACTTTGGTGAGTCGGGGGTAGGTGTACAAATGGGTGATGTATTCGAAGTAGCTATTCCTGCTGCAATTGCCTTGGTCGGTACCATCATAACGGTTGCGATAGGGTATTATCAATGGAGACGTAAGCAGGACCTAGCTTCTTATGGCGCTTTCCAATCAGAAAAGAGGGCAATATACAAAGAACTATGGCGAATGCTCGAGAACGTCCATATTAAACTCCGTGTGGATACTGTTAGCTGGGATGAATTTCACGTATTGCTCCGTGAGGTAAACTCTTACATCCTAAAACACTCTCTTTATTTGGATGAGCAGGATAGAATATTGGCAAATCGATATCTTGACTCCCTTTGGGAACTTAAGCGGTTGATCACTCGGTCTGGTGATGAAGAGGCTGAAAGAGATTGGTGTGCCACACGTACTATACCACCTGAAGTTATAGAGAGAGTACAAGAAATTGGGTATGTCCAAGATGAAGTGAGTCAAATTCGTAAAGAGCTCATCAAAAGATTTCGCAAGGCCATAGGCGGTGATTTCTTAAGGTAAGCCATAACCCCTGCAAGCTCAACGATGTAGAGCAAGTGTCCTTTAACAAGCTGCCTTAATCCTGCGTGCAGTAAACTGGCTTCGTTAGCCTCTAACGCTACCATTGGAGAAGAACGGGAATACTGATGTCAGGCAAATCCCTGAGGATGAGACGGAGAACTTTCGCCGCTTTCTTCCTGGGCTTGATCCCGATTTCTGTTTTCGTTCATTATCCTGTGATAAAAGGAATGGTAGGAAATGCAATTCACACAGCGGGCATACTGGTTACCGTCTTAGCCCTTGCTTTCGCCTTTTACGTGCACAGTCTCTTCCCGTCCAAGCACGATAACCCGGGGGATTTTGACCGCTTGCTAACAGATGGCCCATATCGTTACGTCAGACATCCTTTCTACGCCGCTTTCATTGTGATGGGATTCGGAATCGCTCTTTTCCTCGTGAGCGTTCCAGGGTTGATTTTCAACGTCCTTTTGATTCCTGCGTGGGTGAAACTTGCTGAGCTTGAGGAAGCCGAGTTGCTTGAGCTGTGGGGTGATGAATACAAGAGATTTATGGAAACCAGGCCAAGATTCTTCCCTAGGATGTTCAGGAGAAAACCTGGTTAGAAGGGATAGATTCTGAGGCAGAATATGGATACGCAAGCGATAATCGCCAAGTTAAGTGAGAAGGCAAAGGAGATTTTTGAACCTTTTCCGGTGGATGTGGCTTATGTGTATGGTTCGGTTGCTTATGGCACGCCGCACCCCTTCTCGGATGTGGATATAGCTGTAGTGTTGGACGAAGAAGCCTTTGCTGAAATGAGCGACAAGGAACAGCTTGCTTTGGAATTAAGGATAGAACGGAGAATTTCGGAAGTCACCGGTATAGATAATGCGGAGGTCAGGATTGTTAACAGAGCACCTGCTATCCTGCTGGGAGCCGTGACCTGTGAGGGCAAGCGGATTTACTGCCGGGACGAGGCTCACCGGGTGAGTTTTGAGACTTATGCCTGGAGTAGGTATTTCGATTACCGACCTGTTTACTTGTCAATGCAGAAAGCCTTCATAAAGAAACTGTTGGAGGAAAGAGGTTTATGGTAAAATCCGGGAGAATCTGGACGACTTTGACCGCTTTGTGAATTATATCCTTAAAGCATTCAAGGAGGAGTTGCTGAGATGACAGAACAAGCTCCTGTTAGCCGCCTTGAAAAGATATTGACCAAAGGCCACTTCGCCGTCACGGGAGAGCTTGGGCCACCTAAAGGAGCTGACCGCTCCGTAATTGAGCGCAAGGCTCAACACCTTAAAGGTAATGTGGACGCCGTCAACATCACCGATAACCAGACGGCAGTGGTGCGGATGTGCTCTATGGCCGTGGCTAAGATGCTCATCGAAATGGGCCTGGAGCCCACGATGCAGATGACCTGCCGTGACCGCAACCGCATCGCCATCCAGAGCGATTTGCTGGGAGCCTACGCTCTGGGCATCCGCAACCTGCTGGCCCTCACCGGCGACCACCAGAGCTTCGGCAATCACCCCGAGGCCAAAGGCGTGTTCGACATTGACTCCATCCACCTCCTCCAAATCGTGCACGGGATGGGCGAAGAAGGCGTTTTCGCCAACGGCGAGGAAATCGAAGGCGGCCCGGTGCGCTTCTTCC
>DRAO01000257.1 GCA_011041825.1 Chloroflexota bacterium | reverse complement strand
GAGACGGTGCGCCGCTTGCACCGTCGGGCTGCCACCTGGTTCCTGGAACGGGGTGAGGACGAACAGGCCATCGAACACCTCCTGGCCGCCGGGGATTACGAAGCCGCTGCTGACCTGTTTCGTCCCCTGCGGGAGCGCCTTTTCCTCACCAGCCGCTATCACCTGCTGGAGCGCTGGCTAGAACAGTTTCCGCCCTCCATCGCCGAGGCTCACCCCTGGCTGCTTTTGACCAGGGCCCGGCTGGCCCTTATGAGAGGGGAGAGAGCCTCAGCCCGGCGACTTTGCGCCCAGGCGGAGCCTTTCTTAAAAGCGCAAGGAGACCGGAGCGGCCTTTACACCGTCTACCACGACCTGGCCGAAATTGCCAAAGGGAACGGAGATTTCCATCAAGCCGAAGCCCTCTACCGCCAGGCGTTGGAATACACCGTAGACGATTCCCAGCGGGCTGTGTGCCTGGGCCAGATGGCCCGCTGCCTGTATATGCGTGGAGGCAACGTTGAAGAGGCCCTGCGGTTGCTGGAGCAAGGTATGGAATTGGCTGAGCGAAGCGGCTTTATGCTGGGGAGGGCAGGGCTCCTTTCCCTCAAGGGCAAGATGCTTTCTGCTCTGGGCGATTTCAGAGCAGCCATCGAAGCCTGGCACACGGCGTTGGACCTGATGGAAGCCTACGGCAACCGCCATCAGCAAATCGGCATCCTCGACAACGCCGCTTACCATCATTGCCTGTTGGGGGAATTCGACCAGGCTGAACCCCTGGCACGGCGGGCGCTGGAGCTGGCACATCTCTTTAACCGCTCTACCCACTATGCTTATGCCCTCAACATCCTGGGTGTCATCCACCAGGGGCGAGGGGAATGGGAAGCGGCCCGCCGCTGCCACCAGGAAGCCCTCGCCATCCAGCGCCGCCTCGGCGAACGCTACGAAATCCCCGTCACCCTCAACTGGCTGGGGCTCCTGGCCCGGCGGGAAGGCCGCCTGGAAGAGGCGCTTCACTACGGCGAGGAAAGCCTGACCCTGCGGGAAAAGCTCGAAAGCGATTACGAGACCGGGCTCACCCTGATAGACCTGGGAGCCACCTATCTGGAACTGAGCCAATGGGAACGGGCTGAATCCCTCTGGCGACGGGCCTTGGACATCTTCGTCCGCCACAAGGCTCGTTACGAGCAAGCCCAGCTCCACTTCTACCTGGCGGTTTCGGCCCACCGCCGGGGCGATGCCAGGGCTGCCAACGAGCACCTTAATGCTTCCCTGGAGTTGGCCCGGCGCTACGGATACGAATACCTCTTCGTGCAGGATGCTTCCTGGGCAGCCCCCTTGCTTTTGCCCCTGGCTCTGGAGGGTGAGCCCTTTGCCACCGAAGTGTTCCTGCGTTTGGGAACTCCGGCTTGCGAGCTCTTGCTTCCTTTGCTTAAAGAGCAGGATGAATCCACACGGATCAGGGCCATTCGGCTTTTGGGCGAACTCGGTGACGAAGCGGCCATAAAGCCGCTGGCCTCCTTGCGGCGTGCTTCTTCCCCCTATGTGCGGCAGGCCGCCGAAGCCGCCCTCAAGGCCATATTATCACGCCCCCCGCCGCCGTTGCGGGTACAGACTTTAGGCGGGTTCCGGCTGTGGCGGGGCGGGGAAGAAATCACCCGCTGGCCTCGACGTAGTGCCCGTGACCTCTTCCTGTTCCTCCTGGCCCAATATCCTCAACCTGTGCCCGCTGAGGCCCTGGCTGAACTCCTCTGGCCGCAAAGCTCTCCTCGAAAGGCCCGCCAGAACCTCCGCCGGGCCGTTGCTGACCTCCGCCATACCTTGGAGCCGGACCTCCCCGCTGCTTTCCCTTCTCGTTACATAATAACCGGTGAGGAGACCTATTCCCTGAGCTTGCCGGAGGGCTCATGGGTGGATGTCTGGGCCTTTGAAGAGAAGCTCTCCGCTGCTTTGGCTCTACCCTGCGGGAATTATGAGGAACGCCGCAGGGCTCTGGATGCCTTAGAGAAGGCGCTTTCTTTCTATGGCGGCGATTACCTTCCTGAAATCCCCTATGAAGATTGGGCTCTCCTGCGGCGGGAACGACTGCGAGAACGGTATCTTACAGGGTTACGCCGTCTGGCTCGCCTGCGCCTGGAGCAGGGAGATGTGGATGGCGCTTTGGAAGCAGGACATCGGGCGTTGGAGATTGACCCCTGGGATGAAGAAAGCGTGCTCCTGTTGATGCAGGCATACCAGGCCCGTGGCGATGTCCCTGCTGCCCTAGGGGTTTACGAAACCTTCCGTGACCGCTTGAAGCGGGATATAGACCTGCCTCCCCGTGATGACCTCACCGCCCTCTACAATGCCTTGCGTAAACAATGAGCAACAGGGTGCCTCGCACCTTGTTGCCTTCTCACCCCTAAACCTCCCCTGAACTTCTTAGGATTGGGACGCAGATTCACGCAGATTTTCGCAGAAATGTTTAATTTTCTTCGCTTATATGGGCATAGCCCCCAAACAAGAGGGGTCTGCGCTCTCTAGCGCAAACAGCTTACGTAAACCTCCCGCAGGCTTCGAAGCCTGCGGGAGGTTTAATTTATGTCACACCTCTGTCACAGGGGTGATTTACGCTTAAGTCTGGAGTTCTATTCTCGTGATGGAGTGTCCTATGGATAGACGAGAGACATTTATACTGACCATCTTCCACGACCCTCACCGGATGACGGATCTACGGGGCCGGGTGCGCCATGTGGCCAGTGGCTATGAAGCCAGCTTCATCGGCATAGCCCAGTTGGCTCAGATTTTGCGCAAATTGCTACAAAAAGGAAAGGAGGGAAAAGATGAACGCTCGGCGTAGGTTGACGGCTGTCAGCATCCTGTTAACCTTAGTTATCGGTTTGATGCTGGGGGGAGCATGGGGAGCTAGCCCCTCTGATGCGCCCCTCATCCGCCTTCAATACGCTACCTTCGACCCCCTGGCCGGAGAGCCGGACATCCCTTCCGGGCAGCGGTTGAGAATCCAGGCCGACCGCCCGGCCACTTACATCGTCCAGTTCGCCGGCCCGGTGCGGGAGGAGTGGAAAAGCGCCGTGGAGCAGGCCGGTGCCTACCTTTACGGCTACATCCCCGATTACGCCTTCCTCGCCCGGATGACCCTGGCGGCAGCGGAGCAGGTGCGTGCCCTCTCCTTCGTCCGCTGGGTTGGCCCTTATCATCCCGCTTATCGTCTGAGTAGCGAGTTGCGAGTGGCAAGTGGCGAGGAGCGAGAGGCGATTGAGGGTTCGGAGGCCATAACCGTAACCGTGCAGACACTGCCCGACATCGCTCTGGATGCCTTGAGCACTGAAATCGAGGGCCTGGGAGGCAAAATCCTGGGGCAGGCGGCCAACCCCATCGCTGGCTACGTAAGGGTGGTGATCTCCCCTGAGCGACTGGAGGCCCTTGCCGCCCTGGATGAAGTGCTCTGGGTGGAGCCGTATAT
>DRAO01000186.1 GCA_011041825.1 Chloroflexota bacterium | reverse complement strand
GGATATAGGGGTTCTGGGGGAGGAAGGAGAGGTCCTGAACCTCGAGTGGGAGGTGGGGCAGGTTGAACCCTTGCCAGTCACTCCTGAGCCAACGCCTGAGGTTTCCCCCACGCCATCACCCCCTGCCACTCCTGAGATGTGAGGATTTCGAAGATGCGCTTTTACATACTTACCCTAGGCTGTCCCAAAAACCTGGTGGATAGCAGGGGGATGGAAGAGGAACTCACAAAAGCTGGGCATCTTCCGGTAACGCAGCCGGAAGATGCCGATGTTATTATTGTAAACACATGCGGATTCATAGAAGAGGCCCGCCGGGAATCAATCCAAGCCCTGCTAGAGATGACCCGGATTAAGGGTAAGGGACAATGCCTTGTGGCAGCAGGATGCCTCCCCCAACTCTGGGGCCGGGCTTTACTCGAGGAAGTAGAGGGCATTGATGCCCTGCTGGGGACGAGACGCTGGATGGAAGTTACAAAATTGATAGAGCAATTGGCTCAAAATTCGCATAAAGAGCCTTTAACGCTGTTAGGAGACCCCCCTGCCTCCCTTCTCAACAACTCTGGTCTCTCAGCCGCATACGGGAGCTCTGCCTACCTCAAGATAGCGGAGGGATGCAGCGCCCCCTGTGCCTTTTGCACCATACCCCGCATAAAAGGCCCGGCCCGAAGTGTCCCTCGCCACATCCTGATTAGCGAAGCAAAGAGGCTGGTCGAAAACGGCATCAAAGAACTCATCCTCATCGCCCAGTACACCACCGCTTACGGGCGAGACTGGGGTGAAAGGGATGGCCTTGCCAACCTGATAGAGGAAATCCTGGAGGCGGTTCCCCAATTGCACTGGTTACGCATAATGTACGCTTACCCCCAGCACGTGACCGAACGGCTCATAGAGGTGATGAGCACCTATCCTCAGGTATGCCATTACCTGGACATCCCCCTCCAGCACGCCCATCCTGAAGTCCTCAGAAGGATGAACCGACCTCATAACATCGCCCGTGTTAAATCCCTCATCAATGACCTCCGCTGGGCTATGCCCGATATAGCCATCAGGACGGTCTTCATCGTTGGGTATCCAGGTGAGACGGAGGAAGAGTTCCAGTACCTGCTGGATTTCATCGAGGAAATGGCTTTCGACCGGGTGGGAGCCTTCATCTATTCCCGGGAGGAAGGGACCAAAGCTGCTTCCCTGCCAGGGCAAGTTCCCGAGGAAGTGAAGCAAGAGCGCTACCGGAGGCTTATGCTCCTGCAACAGCGCATCTCCTATGAGAGGAACGAAGAACAGGTGGGGAGAGTGCTGGATGTACTGATAGAAGGATATGGGGAAGGGATAAGCGTTGGGAGGAGTTACAGGGATGCGCCGGAGATTGATGGCCTCGTCATCATAGAAGAAAAGCTACCGGTTGGGGAGATGGTGCCCATCCTCATAACCGATGCTATGGAATATGACCTGATGGGGGTCAGCGTAAAGTGATGGTTCATCACCTTAACAAGAACCCCAGGCAACCAGGTCGGCGCTGAGCTAGCTCTTCTTCCAGCTTGTGAATGCGTTCTTCCAGGGCTGCACGCCGGGCTTCGGATTCCCGACGTAACTCAAAGAGGTCCCTTTCCAATTGAAGCATCCTGTCTCGGAGGCGGGTGTTTTCTTCCTTGAGGTTGAAATTATCCTGCAATATGGTGCCCAGCAACTCCCTGGTTACCTGCTGGCTGTTAAGGAGGACGCTCTGCCCCGTAGCTACCGAGTGGAGCACATCGGCAAGGGCAGCGACTACAGGAGCGCCTTTATCCTGAGCCTCTACGAGGGCTTTTTCGCCTTCTTTCTTCCCTTGCAGCGTCCTCAACCGCCACAAGATGTAGTTATAGCCGAAGCCCTGTTGCCTGAGCCCTTTCACCTCCATAAGGAGGGCTATGTCTTCATCGGTATAACGGCGGCGTTTCTTAGGTGGGGGATTAGCTGCTTCCGGAGAGAGGAACTCGGCAAAGCGTTGCGTCCAGCTCCGAAGCGTGGAAGGGGAAATACCTAGGAGTTCCGAAACTTCTTTGGTGGTACGGTAATGTGTCTGGGACATAGGTGCCTCCGGGCTTTTTCTCATCACTCAACATTATAACCGCCCTCTTGGTTTTTGGCAAGGAGTTAACTCCCGATGCAGGAACTTTCCGCTCTTGTGCAAATAGCTGCACGACCAGACCCCCTTGCAGGGGCTCAAACTCCGAAGTAGCTGCACTCTTTCTACGAAGTCTCGCATAAGGGAGGGAGATAAGGGGTATTGGAGGAGTTGGGCCTATGAAGACGCTCAGGGAAAGCCTGTTGGATTACGATATGGCAATGCTAAGGGCTATTGCAGAGCAACTCCAAATCCCCCTGGAAACCAATATCCAGAAAGAGGCAGTGGATCATCTGGCTCTGGAACTGAGCAAGCCTGAAGTCGTGGGCAAAGCCCTTGCCCTGCTGAGTTCCGAGGAAAGGGAAGCCCTCGATAACCTGATCCGTTGGGGAGGGAAAGCGCAGGTAGCTTTCTTCACCCGACGCTATGGTCCCATAAGACCTTTTGGACCAGGCAAGCTGGCACGGGAACGGCCTTGGGAAAACCCTGCAAGTCCCGCCGAG
Source organism: Chloroflexota bacterium (assembly GCA_011041825.1). Taxonomy (GTDB): domain Bacteria; phylum Chloroflexota; class Anaerolineae; order SpSt-600; family SpSt-600; genus HyVt-206. Next base: position 862 of record DRAO01000186.1, on the reverse strand, counting down.
AAGCTGTGGTTCCTGGGGATGATTTTCAAAGGCTTCGAAGTAACCGAGACGGGCCTTGTTGAGGTGGTCTACATCCCCGAAGATTTGCTGTCACTGCTCCCTTCCCCCGCCCCTCTCGAAGAAACCTTCCCCGTAGAGGTAGCCGCCGAACCAGCGAGGAAGAGCAAAGCCGAGCCTTACCTGACTGAAGCCTTGTTCCTGTATTTGGTTTACCTGCAAAAAGAACCCGTGCAACCCGTTTATGAGCTTGAGCTGCCAGATGCAGCGAAGGAAGCTCTGGTGGAGATTTTCAAAAAGCGGAAGGTATGGCCTCCTATCTGGGCCGATTTGCTCCTCCCCTGTGTCCACAGTGTGGCCCTTTCCCTCGGCCTGGTGAGAGTGGAATCAGGATTTATCAAACCTCATCCGGATTACGTGCGTCCCTGGCTAAAAGCAAGCCAATGGGAACGCCTCACTGGCATCTGGCAAGCCTGGCTGGATAACCTGAATTGGAACGAGCTATGGGAGCTACCTGCGCTCCGGTGTGAGGATACCGGCTGGCGCAATGACCCCCGTCTGGCCCGCAGGCGCATTGTATCCTTCCTCAGCCGTTGCCCGGAAGAGCAATGGATTTCCCTGGATTCCTTTGTGGCTGCCATCAAGGAAGTCGAACCTGATTTCCAACGCCCCGATGGAAATTACAACACCTGGTATATTCGGGACCCCACCACGGGGCAATACCTTATGGGGTTCGAACACTGGGAACAGGTGGAGGGCGCCCTCATCCGATTCATCCTAACTGGCCCCCTCCATTGGATTGGAGTTATGGAGCTGGGCTGGGATGAGGGAGAAGCCCCGGTTTCCTTCCGGCTCTCCCCTATCG
>DRAO01000471.1 GCA_011041825.1 Chloroflexota bacterium | reverse complement strand
ATGCCTTTTCCTTCAATTATCCTGCGAGGCTGAAGATGCGTGAGCGTACCCTTATTGCTGCAATCATCCTAGCCTATATCGCCATCGGCATCCTCTACGCCATTTACACCCCGCCCTGGCAGGCCCCCGATGAGCCTGCTCACTATAATTACATCGCCTACATCGCCCATAAGGGGCGGCTGCCCGTGCTCCAGATGGGCGATTACCCTCACCAATATCTGGAAGAGATAAAGAGCCGCCGCTTCCCACCGGATATGTCCATCGAGCCAATCCGCTACGAATTTCACCAGCCGCCCTTGTATTACCTTCTGGCCGTGCCCGTTTACGTAACCTTTGGCGGGGCGCTCATCCCATTGCGGCTTTTCTCAGTGCTGCTTGGGGCTGGGGTGGTGTGGGTGGCATATCGGCTGGTGCGGGAGATTTTCCCCGGCCCTGTCGCCCTGGGCACGGCGGCTTTCGTGGCCTTCGTGCCTATGCACGTGGCGATGACCGCCTCGGTCAACAACGATGTGCTGGCAGAACTCATCCTGGCGCTGTTCTTGCTGGAGCTGGTGCGATGGATGAAACAAGCGGCAGGGGCAAGGCGACGCCCTGCCATAAACCTCCCGCAGGTTGAGAAGCTGCGGGAGGTTCATAAAAATGACGGGGGAACGCCCTCCGTACCCCCCGGCCTGAAGTTAGCATTCCTCATCGCCCTGGGTCTCCTCACCAAGACCACCACCTACATCGCCATCCCCCTCCTTGCCGTCGGCCTCTTGCTGGGCTTGCGCGCCACTTCCCGAAAACAAACCGAGGGGAGGCCCTCCCTTCCTCCCGGTGCCGGAGTTCGCCTGGTGCACTTCTGGCCCTTGCTTCTGGCCTTGCCCTGGTTCGTGCGCAATGCATTGGTGTACGGTCCCCTTGATCCCCTAGGGTTGGCCCGGCACGATGCCATCGTGGTAGGGCAGCCCCGGACGGCAGAGTGGGCGGCCCGGATGGGATGGCCAGAGTTGCTCAAAACCTTCGTGCTTACCACCTTCCACAGTTTCTGGGGGCAATTCGGTTGGATGGCCGTGCCGATGGACGAGCGGGTTTACGTGATGCTGGCCCTGTTGTGCTTCTTAGCGCTGTGGGGCTCAGGTTTTTTCCTCTTCACCGGATTAAGAGGGCTGTCTTCCCTTCAACGCCAGGCCTTGGGCATTTTGACACTGTCCTTTGGGCTGACGGCGGCATCGTACCTATGGTATAACCTCAAGTTCGTGCAACACCAGGGCCGCTACCTCTTCCCAGCCTTAATCCCCATTGGATTAGGATTCTGCCTGGGGATACGAGAGGCCCTTAAAAAGCAGCGGATGGCCCTGGCCGGGATGCTGCTGGCCGTATGCTTAGCGGCTCTGGTGGTGAAGGGAGCAATCACCGGCGATTGGAACCGGTTCACCATCCTGGCGTTGCTGGGAGCATCAGGAGCCTGCGGCATAAAAGCCCTCTTGCCCGATGAGGAGTGGTTGGATACCCTGTTGTTTGCAGGGCTTTTCGTGGCTTTGAGCGTGTTAGATGTCTTCTGCTTATTTTATTACGTGGTGCCTTACCTTTCACGGTAGCCATGCACTCGCTCTTATGTAAATAGCTGTAGGAGAGGGAGACGGCGTTTTAGCATCAAAGGAGAGCCGCCGAAGTAGAGATACCTCTCAAGGAAAGACATTTCTTCGATGGCAGCGAAATCGCCGTCGAAGAAATAGCCCCTTCCTTATTTGTGCAATCTTGTAAACAAGAGCGAAAGGGGAGGTTTTTATGGGCAAGGAACTCCGATTTCCCCCTGGTTTCTTATGGGGCACGGCTACCAGCTCTCACCAGGTGGAAGGCTACAATTGTAACAATGACTGGTGGGAATGGGAGAGGGAGCCAGGGCATATTAGAGATGGCTCCACTTCGGGAGCAGCCTGTGATTGGTGGAACCGGGCTGAGGAGGACCTGAAAACAGCAGCAGAGATGGGCCAGAATGCCCATCGCTTCTCGGTGGAATGGAGCCGCATCGAACCCCAGGAAGGCGAATGGGATGAAAAAGCCCTGGCCCGGTACCGCCGTATGGTGGAGTTTATGCATCAGGTGGGACTTAAGCCGATGATAACCCTGCACCACTTCACCAATCCCCGATGGTTGGCTGAAAAAGGCGGCTGGGAGAATCGGGAGGTCCTCCCTCGTTTCGAGCGCTATGTTGCCAAAGTGGTTGAAACCCTGGGTGACCTGTGCGACCTGTGGTGCACTATAAATGAGCCCAATGTCTATGCCTATCAAAGTTACGGAGCGGGCATCTGGCCACCTCAGAAGCATAGCCTTCGCCTTGTCTTTCGGGTGCTCAGGAATATGGCCGAGGCTCATACCATTGCCTATCACACCATCCACCGTCTCCAGCCAGAAGCCCAGGTGGGGTTAGCTTACAATATGCGCATATTTGACCCCGCCAACCCCTCATCACCTCTTGATCGCTCCATAGCCAAGCTGCTCGATTATCTCTTCAACAGGCTCTTCCTCAAAGCGGTAACCGAGGGCAAATTGGCCTTTCCACTGGGCCAAGGGGAGGTAATAGAGAAAATGGCAGACACGGTGGATTTCTCCGGGGTGAACTATTACGTGCGAGATTTGGTGGCTTTTGATATAACCCGCCCAGGGAGCTTTTTTGCCCGGCGATTTGCTACCCCCGGGGCTGAAAAAGGCCCGGGAGACTGGGGCGAATTTTACCCCGAGGGCTTATACCGCTTGGTCAGACAACTCACCGTTTACGGTAAGCCCATTTACATCACCGAAAACGGCTGTCCTGATAACACCGATGAAAAACGCCCCCGTTTCCTCATCAACCACCTTGTTGCCCTGTGGAGAGCTATCCAGGAAGGCGCACCTGTCAAGGGCTATTTCTTCTGGACACTGGTGGATAACTTCGAGTGGGCCGAAGGGTGGAGCAGGCGCTTTGGCCTCATCGCTCTCGATGTGAAAACACAGAGGCGGACGATGCGATATAGCGGGGAAATTTACGCCCGCATCTGTAAGGCCAACGCCATTCCCGGGGAAGTGCTGTGATAATGGTAGGGGAACCAGCCACCCGAGACTTTTGCTCGGAACGCAAGGCGCCGGGTTCAACTTCAGATGCTCCCCTGGCACGAGGCTGTGGTTTCCCAGGGCACGAGGCCCTGGGTTCAGGGGCTTACTGATGCTCCCCCAGCACAAGGCTGGGGGTATCAGGATACCGCCGACTTTCGCCCCAGACTTTGTGTGTGGTAGCTCTCCACTTAATCGTGGTCACATAAAAAGTGGGATTTTGTCCCAAAAAGAGAGGTGTTTTTGTGGGCAACGGCTTCGCCGTTGCCCACAAAAACGCTTCCTTTTTTCTTTCTTTTCCTCCACCGTGGGGCAACATTGCCAACCACGGTTAAATGGAGTGCTACCTTGCGTGTCGGGGCTGGGGGAGAATCAGAGGAACCCAGGGCTTTGT